>MHHP01000040.1:15214-25067 GCA_001817055.1 Candidatus Andersenbacteria bacterium RIFCSPHIGHO2_02_FULL_45_11 | reverse complement strand
GATATTCGTCTAGCAGTTCCCAAGAAAAATCGATAGGGGAGCGATAGTGATGTCCGAATACCAGCATGCGGAGTGCAAGTGGGGAATATTTTTTCTCTTTGAGCGTATCAAGCGTAATACTCTCACCCTCGCGCTTCGCCATTTTTTTACCGCCTAAAAGGAGATGTCGATTGTGCATCCATATATTTACGAACGGTTTTCCAGTTGTCCCTTCAGATTGTGCAATCTCGTTTTCGTGGTGGGGGAACCGGTTATCTTCGCCGCCAGTATGAATATCAATTGTCTCGCCCAAGTACTTCATGCTCATAGCGGAACATTCAATATGCCAGCCTGGGTACCCCTTACCCCACGGCGAATCCCAAAGTTGGATATGCTGAGTATCAAGCATCCAAAGCGCAAAATCTGCAGGATGTTTTTTATCTGTTTGCACTGCAACGCGATGGCCAGCATCTAGTGCGTCTAGTGTATTGCCGGAAAGTTTCCCGTAGTTTGGAAATGACGTAACGTCGAAATATACGCCGCTTTGCGTAACGTACGCATGGCCTTTCTTAATAAGCGTTTCGATTAACGTAATCATATCTTGTACGTGCTCTGTGGCCCGAGGGTACGCAGAAGAACGTTTAATACTGAGTGCATCAATATCTTGGAAGAATAATGCTTCTTGTTCCCGAGCAATATCTTGTGGGGTTTTCTGTTTTTCACGAGCTTCTTTTTCTAGTTTATCTTCACCTTCATCTATTTCATCCTGTGTTAAATGGCCAACATCGGTGATGTTCGTAATGTCCTTAACAGAATACTCGAGTAGTTCAAGTGTTCGTTTTAAAAAATCGGCATTCAAAAACCGTCGCATATTCCCAATATGCTGCCGTTTGTATACCGTAGGGCCACAGTTATAGATAGTAACTTCGTTAGTACCGGAAACGGGGGTAAGTTCCTCAACCTTCCGTGTTTGTGAATTATAGAGGGAAATAGACTGCATGTATGGATATTATAGTATGGTATTATAACTGTATATGGTAGACAGCAACGTGTTCCTTCAAATGAGTGTACTGCTCGGAATTACCGTTTCGATCGCTTTTTTTATACGTCTCCTCCGCCAGCCGCTGATTATTGCGTACATTGTTGCAGGTATCACCGCAGGGCCTGCATTTTTTAATATTGTGCATCAAGACAGGAACCTCTACGAACTCTTTGCACAGTTCGGTGTAGTACTCCTTCTATTTATTATCGGCCTCAATTTAAACTTTCGCCATCTCAAGAAAATTGGACGTGTATCGTTTATTGTAGGGCTGGGTCAAGTCCTGTTTACTGCAATTCTCGGTACTATAATTCTAAGTTTTCTCGGGTTTTCTCTTGCGTCTGCATTGTTTGTTGCCGTTGCAATGACCTTCTCTAGCACTATTATCATCCTGAAGCTGCTGGCAGATAAAAAAGATACGGACACGGTGTATGGGAAATACACCATCGGCGTGATGCTTGTCCAAGACCTCATCGCAATTACGATTATGGTGGTACTGGGTGTAACGGGAAGTAAAGAAATAAGCCTCATCGCATTCTTCCCGCTGATTCTTAAGGGAATAATTGCAATTTTGGCTATTATTGGAATTGCAAAATATATTCTCCCCAGAATTATCAAACACATTGCCTCTTCTAGTGAATTTCTATTCCTCTTTACCATTACCTGGTGTTTTGGAGTGGCGAGCCTCTTGTACTGGCTAGGATTTTCTCTTGAGATTGGCGCGATCGTCGCAGGTATTTCACTCTCTGCATCTCCATACCAGCCAGAGATCGCCAGCCGCATCAAGCCACTCAGAGATTTCTTCCTCGTACTCTTCTTTATTGTCCTTGGCAGCCAAATGCACATTGCATCCTTAAAAGAAGTTGCGTTGCCAGGTATTATCCTCTCAACCTTTATCCTCATCGGCAACCCTCTCATTTTATATATCCTATTTAGATCCATGAAATTCACACGACGGAACAGTTTCTTATCTGGCTTAACTGCGGCCCAAGTAAGTGAATTCGGATTTGTGTTGCTGTTTACGGGGAAGCAAGCAGGCTTTGTTTCGGGTAACGAAATACCGGTGTTTACGCTTGTAGCCATTACAACCATTTTCGCTTCTTCATACATCATTACGTACAATGAACAGATCTATCGGTTTTTTCTGCCCATATTTCAACTCTTCGGCCCTGATAAGCTACGGCAGTCAAGCCGTCCTCCGCGCGCATACGATGCGTGGGTGGTTGGATATCACCGTATTGGAAAAAAAGTTGTAGAAGCCTTACAAGAGCTTGGGGTGCCATATGCAGTCATTGATTTCGATCCGCACGTTATAGAGGAGTTGCATCACAAGCGAATTTCGTCCGTATTTGGAGATATTGCGGATGTGGAGTTCTTGGCAGACTTACCGCTTGGAAGTGCAGAGATGATCATTATGACAATCCCTGCAGTAGATGACCAAATCAACCTCATTACCCATGCGCGCAAGCTCCATCCCGATATTCTCATTATTGCCAATGCATATTACCCACAAGAAGCTCAAACCTTATACGAAGAAGGGGCGGATTATGTGATGATGCCCCATGCGGTGGGAGGAAGCTGGATTGCAAAGACTTTAAAAGCGAAAAAAATAACGCGTGAAAGCCTTGCAAAGCTGCGTGCCCAACAGGAAGCGCCTGCTGTATAATACTCATATGCGACTTTCAGCGTTAGCTCTGCCCCTTGTGATGATGCCAGCGTTGTTGCTAGGCGGGTGTTCATCAGATGAAAAGAAAGCAACCCCCGCAGGCGGTACATACTTGTCTACGACCGCAGGTGCAAGCTTTGAACAATCAGTACAGGCGCCTGATACTGAAGATGCAAATATCGCGCTGTATGATCTGGGGAGAATTCACCGTGCACTCCAAGATCCGAATACGATCGTGATAGCAGCAGGGGGTAGGGGGATCGTAGTGTCTTATGATGACGGCGTAACCTGGAAGAATATTCCGATTCCAGGCATGCAAGCTGCAATTGATGTAGTCCTGCTTCCTAGTGGTATTTTTATTGCAACGGGAGTAGATAGCGTGGGGCAAGGAGTGGCATCTCGCAGCCTCGATAGCGGCAAGAGTTGGCAAAACGTGTTTACTATTCCGCTTCCAGATAAAAAGCCAGGCATTCAAATATTGAAAGGGCCAACAGCGCCACCTGCTACTGTTGTAGCCCTTGAGATAGACCCAAAACATCCAGATCGCATATGGGCAGGCACGAATGATGGGACAATACTTATAGCGGAACAATCTGGAAAAACATGGCGCAAAGTTGTTGAGGTTGCAAGTCCTACATCTGCCGTTACCGGTGACCGCCAAGGCGCCGGTATTATCCGCCTCATCGCATCGCCTGTGAACGGAAGTGACCTTACGATTGTTACGAAAGATAAGCGACTTCTTGAATTCAAAGATAACAAAGTGCGTGAAGTAAAGGTTCCGGAGTCAATTTCTGTACCAACTTCATTCGGCTTGGCATTAGGATCACGAAAGGTATTAAATGCGATCCTTATTCCGGGGTTCCCAGATGCGTTCTTGATTGGAAGCTCAGATGGTGCAGTAGTAACGCGCGATAAAGGCAAAAGCTATCTTCCGCTGCAATTGCCGATAGATGCATCCAAAACATTTACGTCTATGGGGCTTGCAGTCAGTCCGAAAAACGTAAACCGTATTCTTATTGCAATTGACGGCATTGTGTACCGTTCAGAAGATTCTGGAACAACGTGGAATACGACAGACCTGCCTGACCGGCAGGCAGGTTTAGGAACAACGGGCCTGCGTATTACGGATATGAGTATTAACCCCAATAACCCGGCAAGGGTGCTCGTGATTGCAAAACAGTCGCAGTCGTAAACTACGTTACAAACTCCTCGGTTGCTAACCTCATCCCTCGCCCTTCTCCTTCGTAAGGAGAAGGGTTCTGCGCGTCGTTCTCCTCTCCTTACGAAGGAGAGGTAAGGGTGAGGTTAGTCGGCGTATAGATTCAAACCCTTTGGGTTTGTAATGAGTCCGTAAGCCGTATCTCTACAATATATTGCTACTTCAAAGGTAAGGGTTGAAGTATCGCGGCTCCTCAACGCTTGGGGTTTCTAGCGTTTAACCCCAAGCGTTTCCCGCCGCGATTACATATATTCATACAAAAGCTTGACACTAGCAGTCTATGCGTTAGAGTGCTAATATATAAATATGATAGAACTAGATTATCGCCATGCGCATCTTCTGAAGGGACTTGTGGAAGAATATATTGCCACAGGCAAACCAGTCGGCTCTGAAAAGCTGCTGGAAGTGCTGGATGTATCCGTAAGCTCTGCAACCGTACGCAATGTGCTGCGCGATTTAGAGGAGGATGGGTACGTAACCCAGCCGCATACGTCTGCCGGGAGGATTCCAACGGATAAAGGATACCGCTACTATGTGGATAACCTGAGCTTTAAAGAGCCGAGTGAGAAAAAGGTACGGGCACTGGAAGATACGTATAAAGAATACCAAGAAGAATATACTCACCCGGCCCGTGCTGCCGCAAAGCTGCTGGCACAGTTTACTCATAGCGTTGCTATGGGTGGGTGGATGGATTCAAACGATATGTATGCGTCGGGCATGTCGCAATTACTCGGGGAGGATCAAGAAGATTCTCGCCAAACAGCCAGAGAGGTTTCGCATTTTTTTGACAACATGGAGCAGTATGCACCGGAGTTTGCAGATACGGCCGCAAGAGGTGTGCAAGTGTACATAGGACAAGAAAATCCGTTCTTTGTATCTCCGCATACCAGTATGGTTATACAAACAGTCCAGCTGCCTACGGGAGAAATTGCTTTGCTACTAATTGCCGGGCCCAAGCGAATGCCGTATCGCAAAAACGTTGCATTACTATCAGCGCTCGCATCTATCCTTGAAAAACCATAATCTATGAAACCACTTATAAAAAAAGAAGAACAACCAGAGGAACAGCCAAAAGAACAAAGCAAAGAACAAGAATATTTAGAAGGATGGAAGCGAGCCCGAGCAGATTTAGAAAATACAAAGAAACGAATGGCAGAATCTCATGTGCAGCAACGAGTAGCCATTACGCGAGACATAGTTGAATCCCTATTATCGCTCGCAGACAATTTTCGCTCATTAGTAGAGCACGCTCCCAAAGAGCAAGACGCATGGGCGCAAGGAGTAGTGCACGTAGCGCGACAATTTGATCAGACACTCGAAGGATTCGGAGTTACAATGATAGGTGATACTGAAGGAATATTTGATCCAGTAATCCATGAAGCAGTAGAAGAGGTGGAGAGTAAAGAAAATCCGGGAACAGTAGTTGCACTTGTGCAAGTGGGCTACAAGATAGGCGATACGGTGATTAGGCCGGCAAAGGTGAAAGTGACAGCGGAGCTGTCATCCCGGCCCGTGAGCCGGGATCCAGACCATCCGGCCGACGTGGATTCCGGGTCAAGCCCGGAATGACAAGTAAAATATAATCTTTAAACTACACATTACTATGAGCAAAATAATTGGAATCGACTTAGGAACAACAAATTCAGCAGTAGCTTTTATGGAAGGCGGACAGCCAACCATTATTGAAAACAGCGAAGGTAACCGCACTACGCCATCTGTGGTAGCAATGAGTAAAAGCGGTGAGAGATTGGTTGGCGTGCTTGCAAAGCGCCAGTCAGTAGTAAATCCTGCAAACACTATTTACTCTGCTAAGCGATTAATTGGCCGTATGTTTGACGACCCGGCTACGCAGAAAGAAAAAGCGATGCTGCCGTATGAAATCCGCAAGGGGTCTGATGGTGGGGTTGAAATTAAGTTTGGGGAAAAATGGGTGCGGCCTGCTGAGATTGCCGCAATGGTTTTGCAAAAATTAAAAGCAGACGCAGAAGCTAAGCTAGGCGAAACAATCACAGGCGCCGTAATCACCGTACCCGCATATTTTGATGACTCACAGCGCAAGGCAACGAAGGACGCAGGAGCTATTGCGGGCCTTGATGTAAAGCGCATCATTAATGAGCCAACAGCAGCAGCGTTGGCGTATGGACTCGATAAGAAGAAGGATGAAAAAATTGTTGTATTCGACTTGGGCGGTGGAACATTCGACGTATCTATTTTGGAAGTAGGTGCAGATACCATTGAAGTGCTAGGAACGCACGGTGATACCCACTTGGGTGGAGACGACTTTGACCAAAAGATTATTGAATGGATTGTGCAGCAGTTTAAATCAACAGACGGTATCGACTTGTCTAAGGACAGCATGGCACTTCAGCGTTTGAAAGAAGCTGCAGAGCGTGCAAAACATGAACTCTCGAGCTCCAGCACCACGGAAATCAACCAACCGTTCATCACAACTGGCGCTGAAGGCCCCAAGCATTTGGTAATGACAATGACGCGTGCAAAGTTGGAAGAAATCGTAGGTGAATATATTGACCGTGCAATTGCGATTACGAAAGAGGCGCTTGCAGAAGCAAAGCTTTCGGTAGGAGATATTCAGGAAGTTGTATTAGTGGGTGGGCAGACTCGAATGCCGAAGATTTATGAAGAAGTGGAAAAGATGTTTGGAAAGCAGCCACATAAGGGTATTAATCCTGATGAAGTAGTTGCAGCCGGCGCTGCAATCCAAGGAGGTATCTTGGCAGGGGACGTAAAAGATATCCTACTGTTAGACGTAACTCCATTAACACTCGGGCTTGAAACGCTAGGTGGTGTACGTACGCCTTTGATTGAAAAAAATACTACGGTTCCTACAAAGAAGTCTCAAACGTTCTCCACTGCCGCAGACAACCAAACATCCGTTGAAATCCACGTACTGCAAGGCGAACGCGAGATGGCACAAGATAACAAATCTCTTGGCCGGTTTATCTTAGACGGTATTCCACCAGCGCCTCGTGGGGTTCCGCAAGTGGAAGTGACGTTTGATATTGATGCGAACGGAATCTTGAATGTATCTGCAAAAGATAAAGCATCTGGCAAAGAGCAGAAAATCCGTATTGAAGGTTCCAGCGGGATTCCAAAAGAAGAAATTGAGCGCATGCAGCAAGAAGCACAAAAGCATGCCGAGGAAGATAAGAAGAAAAAGGAAGCCATTGAAACAAAGAACATGGGTGAACAGGCTGTGTATATGACAGAGAAGGCACTTAAGGAGGCAGGCGATAAAGTAGATGCCGAAACAAAGAAAGCGGTTGAAGAAAAAGTTGCTGCACTTAAAACCGCATTATCTGGAACAGACAGTGAGGCTATAAAGAAAGCAACGGACGAGCTACTCGCTGCTTCACAGAAGATAGGGGAGCAGATGTACAAGGACTCTCAAGCGCAAGCAGCTACTCCTGACGCGAAGCCGCAAGAAGGCGAAGTGGTAGACGTGAAACCGGAAGAGAAGAAGTAATAGTATGCAACGCTCACGATACAAGGAACTTGCTGTCGTGGGCTTTGTCGCGCTTTATACGGTTGTATTTTTCAGCTTTGCCGCACTACTCTTTGCGGGCCAGCAAGAATTCACCGTATCATCCACATCCGGTATTAGTGTTGCCGGTATTATCTGGGTTGCAATTGTTGCAATGGCAAGTATCTTGGCCATAGATAAGACGGCAGTTGCGTTAACTATCGCAATTATCCCCTCAATAACTCTTTTATTTGTTGGGAGGCTTTCGTATGCGGCAATGGTGGGGGCAGCCCTTATGTTTGTGCTTACATATATTGCACAAAAATCAATTTACTCAGAGCTTGGCCGCTATGTTCGCATTCGGATGAGTACAATATGTTCTTTTGGAATACGTATGTTGCTATTTGGAATGTTGTTATCGTTCGTTGTGTTTTCTATCCCGTTGATTCAGCAATCTATTGGGAGCGGGAAGATTAGTATTCCAGAGCAATACGTTAAGAATGCTACTGGGCTTTACTTTCAGAATCCCGACCAAGTAGCAACGGGTGTTACGGATTATGTTCGTTCTCGTGCACAGAATAACAGCCTGGTAGTTGTGGTGTTGGTTATTGCAGTAGCGCTCCTTGCCGTTCGAACAGTCGTCCCTATTATTATGTGGCCGGCGTTAGGATTAGTCGTTCTTCTGTTTTGGATTGCTCGTAAGGCTGGCCTTATTATGATTGCTCAGCACGACGCGCCCATTGAATACATTGAGTTATAACATCCACATATGCCCGCAGATTACTATGAAACATTAGGCGTATCCCGAAGTGCTACGCAGGATGAAATTAAAAAAGCGTATCGCAAGCTTGCGCACAAACACCATCCAGATAAGGGCGGTGGCGACGAAGAAAAATTTAAAGAAATAAATAATGCATACGAAGTATTACGAGATGCAAAGAAGCGTTCTCAGTATGACCAGTACGGACACGGATTTGATGGTAGTGGGCCTGGGCCGGCAGGGGGTCATGGAGGATTTGGCGGTTTTGATAGTGGCGGATTTACGATTAATATGGATGACTTGGGCGGAATGGGGGATATATTCGAATCAGTGTTCGGGGGTAGTAATCGTGGTAGAAGCGCACGACGCTCTCGGGGGTCTGACATAGAATCAAATATAGAAATATCTTTTCGTGAATCTGCAACTGGAGTTACGAAAACAGTGCAGCAGCGCGTATATGACACATGTTCCAAGTGCCATGGAAATGGCGCAGAGCCTGGCACGCCAATTACAACATGCACTACATGCAACGGAGCAGGAAGCACAGCGCAGAACTTTCAAACTCCGTTAGGGACGTTTGCGCAACGTGTTGCATGCCAAGCGTGTAGGGGGGAAGGAAAGATAGCAAAAACTCCATGCACTACTTGCCATGGAGAAGGAAGGGAAAAAATGAATCGAACGCTAGATATTAGTATTCCTGCTGGTATTGCTGATGGGCAAACAATTCGAGTTACTGGCAAAGGCGAAGCGCCCATGAAGGGCGGCACAGCAGGCGACTTGTATGTGAATGTTCATGTGCAGACAGACAGGAACCTTGCACGTGACAGAGATAACGTACGTTCACAGGTTGCTATTTCGTTTATTGATGCTGCGCTCGGGGCTGAAAAATTAGTGGAAATGCTATCTGGTGCGAAGACGATCCGGATACCGGCCGGCACTCAGCCCAATGCAGAGTTTCGGTTTGAGCGCGAAGGTTTTCCGCATCTACAATCATCTGGTAAGGGGGACCACATTGTTACCGTGAAGGTAGAAATACCAAAAAAACTTTCCAAAAAACAAAGAGAGCTTCTGGAACAATTCCGAGAAGCTCCCAAGAAGAAAGGAATATTCTTTTAAGGCTTGTATTGCCCGAATACTTTTGTAAGTTCGTAGACTTGATTTGAACCGGTCACAGAGCCAATTGCTTTAATAATATTATCCGTGGTAGCAATTGTGCTGCAGCCAACCTCGGTTCCCAGGCGCTTACATGCTGTATCTGAGTTGTAGGTGAGGGAAATTTGCGTACCCTTTATACCTTTTTCTCGATAAGTAGACCGAGCCACTAATACAGTGATGGTTTTGATGTCGGTATTAATATCCTTTACGCGTCCGAGGATTTCAAACGTGCGAGTGTTGATTGTTAACTCGTCAACCTTGAATGTGCCGCCAACTTTTTTACCCTTCATAACAACTTCGTCTCCCAACTTGATTTGCTTTGCAGACGTTGGCTTTTTAACACCATTAACATATTTATATACCTTTGCTTTACTGATGCTGTAGCCTATATTAACCCCCTCAGTTTCAGCGATTGCTTTAGTAGACGACTTTGTTGCTGTTACATTTGCTACTTTTGTAGTCACTTTAACATCTACGACGCCTCTAATAATGAATGGATAATCTGCAGCATATGTTGGCAGTGCAAACGCAAGTGCCAATGCCGCAATTGTTAA
>MHHP01000040.1:14672-15165 GCA_001817055.1 Candidatus Andersenbacteria bacterium RIFCSPHIGHO2_02_FULL_45_11 | reverse complement strand
TAATTTTCTGGCCGTCTGCATCAATTTCGCTGCAGCCGATTTCTTTACCGCTTTCCAAGCACACGGTTTTTGAGGAGTACGTCATCGTAACATCGGTACCCTTAATATTTGGCTGCTTGTACGTAGACGTTTTTACACCTACTTTAATAGTGTTGTTAGCATCGTCTGTATCGCTTACCGTGCCGGTAATTTTGAAGGTTCGGTCGTTAATGGTGAGTGATGTAACCTTGTACGTGCCACCAACTTTGGTGCCTTTTACCACAACTTCCTGGCCCATGCGTACGTTGCCTATTCCTGTTTTTGCGAGCTTCTTATTTACGTATCGGTAATACTTCGTGCTTTTTGAGAGGCTGTACGGAATATTCTTTCCAAACACTTCATCATGCACATCTGCTGATGCTTTTGTCGCCGTGATATTCACAACGCTTTTTGTAAGCTTCACGTCGATAATTCCTGTGACAACAAATGCTGTTGCCGCTTGGCCTTGAGAGAC
>MHHP01000040.1:0-14652 GCA_001817055.1 Candidatus Andersenbacteria bacterium RIFCSPHIGHO2_02_FULL_45_11 | reverse complement strand
TTGCAATGCCCGCTACTCCCGCCAGTGCCCCCAATCGCAATTGGTTCATATGAATATTGTTATGAATAATAAAAAAATTTACTTACCCATAGTATACCACAATTTCTGCGGTGCACCCAGAGGGACTCGAACCCCCAACCGTTGGCTTAAAAGGCCACTGCTCTGCCGTTGAGCTATGAGTGCGTAAGCCTAGTATCAATAAAAATGCTGATTATTGCAAATAAAAACCCCAAGCAGAGCAGTGCTTGCTTGGGGGAACGGGTTACGGAACAACAGAGACATTGTTGCTTGCAAGGGTCTTGTTGAGATCGCCTTCAAAGTCTTCGTCGAGAACGGCGACGATTTCAGTAGTGTTCTTTGGGTCGAGTGGACGTACATCAGAATCGTCATCTGTTTGCTCTGGGCCAAGGAGTGGGATTTCCGGATACACGGTTTGCAGATGTTCGATGCCGGCGTTAACTCTCATGATGTCTTTGTACGCCAACTCTTCTCGAGCACCTTGTGGATTGATGGATGGGCGGTTTTTATACAGTTGCAAGATGCCCCGAAGAGATATGAGGTCACTCTCGAGCTGTTGCAGATTTGTTCTTGCTTGCAGCGCATCTGCAATTGCCCTTTCCATCAAATCGCTTGGTACTTGCTCTGCGGCGTTCAATAGATACGCCGCGATACAGAACAAGCGATGTTTTTGAGCCAACAGATAATATGTCGCCTGAGCCGTAATCTTGTCAGACGCAGCTCGCACGTTATTCTGTGCGTAATACACAGTAAATCCAAAATCGGTCCCGATGTCATTGAGGTTCTCGATGCTGATGCTTGGGTGGGGAGTACGTGTATCAATCACAACAGCCTGGTTATCTTTGATCTTGAGTACGACAGACGAGCTATCGGATTTCGCTAAATCGACTCCGTCGTAAATCCCGACTAGCCATTGGTTCGGGAGGATTGGGTTTGGCACGGCAACAAGCTTATCGGATTGTTGATTCCAAAATCTCAAGAATGTTTCGGTGCCGTTAATGATATCAGGATCCAAGCTTTTGAACAGCTTGAACGCAAGTACAACAGCATCTTCCGTATGCGGAACATCTGGACTTGATTCCTGGTGCTTGGTTAGTAGTGTCGCCAATTCCCGGTTCGAAACAGCTGCGATTTTTGCGTCATGTTGCGCTGATTGAAATAGTGCCAAGAGGGATTTTTCTAATGTGGCGGGTGGTGTCTGGTGCATGATTAATGCTTCCTTCTATGTAATTTTCAAAGGGCAACGTAGCTGTAGTGCCATTTCCGAACCGTTCGGAAAGCGTTTGCATTGTACGGCGAAGAGTGGTGGAATGCAAATGTCAATGATTGTTGACAAAATGTATTGGAAAGCCTATGATTCTCGTGTGTCAGTTTGGCACATGCACGTTTACTTTTGGCTTTACGCGATGCCTATTTGGAAAAGGCACGCATCACTTTGGTAGTTCCATTGGAAAGGAACTTCTCATGTCTCAGGCTGTGCTTTCTGCGCGTGGTCCATCCGCAAATACTTCGTCACGCAGGAGGGTGATTTCAAATTTCACACTTCATACAATTGTGAGCGAGGCGAAAAGACAAGACCCGCCGATCAGGATCAGGGCTGACACCGACAGAATCGTGTGTGGCTGCTACAACTGTACGCATCATGGCGATATCTCGCTTGGGCAAAGCGTTCGGCTGGTTATGACAGGAAAGGGAGTAACTATGTTGCTCCATACCAGTTGTTCCTTGGAAGATGGAATGGAAGAGCAGAGGCTGCCCAAGCAAGAGCTCATCGATGCCATTCAGCGAGTCCCCGGCGTTGAGAGGCTTACGGGGCCAATGAAACCGAGGTAGCCATGAATCAACAACGAATTCGCATCAGACTGTTTCGTAGTCGGTTACAAAGAGGTCATTATCTAGCTTCTCGCCAGAGAAGCAGGGAGCGTGATCCGATTCGAAAGTTGATTCCAAGATAATGGCGCAGGGTGATGGCCCGTTACCCCCCTGACGTCATTGACGGGTTACGTGAGTTAAGGCTGGATATTCCACCTTCTTACGTAGCCCGTTTTTTCTCGCCCAAAATAGACTTGACAAATAATACGATATAGACTATAGTGCTTAGTTCGTTACAAAAGGCACTTTTGTGGTAAGGAGAAGCTTTGCGCAATATAGGTAGGGCGGTTTAGGCCTTCCTGCTCTTGAGTAAAAAAGCGGTTGTAGGGTCACCTGGCTTTATAACTATATACAACTCCTTGCCATGAAAGTGCTTTTTGTATATGGTTACAAGTTGCTCCTATTTGCGAGTATCGGAACATATCCGGTGTTCACAAATGCGAGCCTACCTGCCGCAAGGCATGCGTAGTGTACGCAGTGATCTTTCTTCTATTATATGCCCATCGTCTTGAAGGAGCGATGGTGCATCCCAGGCCTGCCTACCGGCAGGCAGGCATACGACCTCGTTGTGTAAACAACCTGGGAGATTGCGCATAATACTTATTGTGCATAGTCTCCTCGGCGGTGTACGATGGTACACATGAATACGCAGTATCGAACACATATGATAGGAGATTTGAGCTCTTCGCTTGTCGGAACGTCTGTTCGCCTCGCAGGCTGGGTTCATGTTGTGCGCGCTCAAAGTAAGATTATTTTCCTCGTACTACGAGACTATGATGGACTTGTTCAGTGCGTAGTGTTGCCAGAGCATGCGGAAGCTTTTTCTGTTGCAAAAATTGTATCGCAAGAATCCGTTGTAAGCGTTGAAGGTACAATCGTAGAGGCAAAGCAAGCACAGGGCGGTTTAGAGATTCAGGTTACGTCGCTAGAAGTACTATCGGCTTCGAATCCAGAGTTGCCGATTCCTGTGGTGGAGCGAGGTGGAAACGAAACTGATCAGGCAATTCGGCTGGATTACCGCTGGATTGATCTTCGTAAGCCAGAGAAGCTTTTGGTATTCAAAATATGGACTCTCTTTGAGGAAGCGCTGCGGGACTTTTTCATCGCAGAGCGATTTCTTCAGATTCATTCACCAAAGCTCATGAGCTCACCAAGCGAATCGGGCGCAGAAGTATTTGAAGTGAAATACTTTGAGCGATCCGCCTATTTGGCGCAATCACCACAGTTTTATAAACAGATGGCTATGGCAGCTGGTTTTGAACGAGTGTTTGAAGTAGGCCCCGTATTTCGTGCAGAACCTTCATTTACTACCAGGCATGCTACAGAATTTACAGGGCTTGATTTCGAGATGTCATTTATTGCTTCGCATAAAGACGTGATGGATATATGGTCGAGAGCAATTGCTTCT
Organism: Candidatus Andersenbacteria bacterium RIFCSPHIGHO2_02_FULL_45_11; assembly: GCA_001817055.1. Lineage (GTDB taxonomy): Bacteria > Patescibacteriota > Andersenbacteria > UBA10190 > UBA10190 > HO2-45-11b. The sequence continues at coordinate 11,354 of MHHP01000040.1, read as the reverse complement.
GCTATGCAGCGTGTTGCCGACCAGTATGGAGAGCAGATTAAGCAGTGCTATGGTATTGATGTAGTTGTTCCGTCATTGCCATTTCCGGAGCTTACTATGGAAGAGGCAAAAGCGCTTCTCTCGAAACGAAACATAACAAGTGAACGTGAAGGAGACTTAAGCCCTGAAGAGGAGCGTGCATTGGGAGGGATTTCAAAAGAGAAATATGGGCATGAATTTATTTTTATTACAGAATATCCTGCAAGTGTTCGACCGTTTTACCATATGCGCAAAGAAGATGATCCGAACAGTACATTGAGTTTCGATTTGATATGGAAAGGCGTTGAGATTACCACGGGTGCACAACGCGAGCATCGATACGATATTTTAGAAGCGCAGGCAAAAGAAAAAGGAATGAAGCTGGATTCGATAGCACACTATCTCGATTTCTTCCGCTACGGCTGTCCGCCCCATGGAGGCGCCGGTATTGGGTTTGGCCGCATGATTATGCTTATGCTCAATTTGGAAAGTATTCGTGAGGCTAGCTATGTATACCGGGGGGTAAAACGATTAACGCCATGATGCTAGTATCCAAAAACACTCTTACGATAATAATATGTGTCGCAATTGGCATTGCAATTGGCATGAGTGTTGCGCGGCCTACGCCGTTCGTATCTGATCCTATTTTTGAAAAAGATGCTTTTATATTTGCTCCGTTTTCTGAAGCTAAGAAAGTTCTGCAAGACCAGTTTATCGGAACACTTGATGATAGGCAGTTGTCGTATGGGGCAGTAGAGGGAATGGTGCGCGCTGCCGGAGACCCATACACAGGATTTTCTGACCCAGAGGAAACAAAACAATTTAAGGATACGCTGAAAGGCAGTTTCTCAGGTATTGGTGCTGAAATGGGTATTGATGGTGGCCTTATTGTAGTGATTGCGCCGCTAGTAGGATCTCCCGCAGAAAAAGCAGGTATACAGGCAGGAGATATTATTGTAGCAATTGATGGCAAGGAGCTTACGGAAGATACCTCGCTCGATGATGCCGTTCGCATGATCCGCGGCCAGAAAGGAACGCAAGTAAAGATTACTGTTATTCATTCAGATGCTCGTGAAAAAGCAGATATCACCATTACGCGCGACGATATCGAGGTGCAAAGCGTAAAGAGCGAAACGAAGGACGGTATCGCGCACATCTCTATTAGCAGCTTTAATGGGGATACATCTGTAAAGTTTGCAAAAGCCGCGCGGGATGCGAAAAAAGCAGGAGTAAATGGTATCATTCTCGACGTACGCAGGAACCCTGGCGGATACTTAGATGCAGCGGTGGATATTGCCTCTGAATTCTTGGAACCGAACGCTACCGTAGTGATTGAAAAAGGAAAAACAGAAAGTACGCATCGTGCAAAGCGCACAGGATCCCTGCGAGGCATTCCAACAGTTGTATTGATTAATGAGAGTAGTGCATCCGCATCTGAAATTCTTGCAGGGGCATTAGAAGATAATTTGGGGACTGCGATTATTGGTGTAAAGTCATTCGGAAAAGGTTCTGTACAAGACGTGGTTGACCTCTCTGACGGTTCTAGTTTGCGAGTCACCATTGCAAAGTGGTTTACTCCCAAGGGCACATCTATTGCTGACGAGGGAATACATCCAACTATTGAGGTGAAAGATAACGACGATACTCCGGAAGATGAACAGCTCCAGCGCGCAATGGAAGAACTTAAAAAAAGTATCAAGTAGCATATGCAAGTATTATTGCTAGAAGACATTGCAAAGCTTGGCGGGGCAGGTGACATTGTAGAAACATCGGAAGGGTACGCTCGCAATTTTCTCTTTCCTCAAGGTAAGGCTGCTCTTGCAACGAAGCAGGTAAAAACAAGGAAGGATGTAAAAGACGCTGCAGCAAAAAAGAAAGCTGAAGAAGAGTTGATGGCACAACAAGCGCTCGCAAGTAAGATGGAAAATACAGAACTTACGATGACGGAAAAGGTAAAAGAAGGGGAAGCCCTGTATGGTAGCGTAACTGCAAAAGAGGTTGCAAAGCTTCTATCTAATCAGGCGGGTATGCCGATTGCCCCCAAGAATATCATCGGCAATTTCCCTATAAAAACTCTTGGTACGCACCCTATTACCGTGCAGCTTCAATTGGGTGTGGAATTCCAAATGTCTGTGGTAGTTTTAGAATATGAAGAAGCGTAAGGCGCCCAAGTATATCTTTGTTACAGGAGGGGTGCTTTCGGGACTCGGAAAAGGAATCACTGCTGCCTCTATTGGGAACATTCTCAAAGATAGAGGCCTAAAAGTAAATATGCAGAAGTTCGATCAGTATATTAACGTGGACTCTGGAACGCTCAACCCCGCAGAGCATGGGGAAGTGTTTGTGACAGACGATGGCGGCGAAACGGATTTGGACCTAGGACACTACGAACGATTTTTAACTCAAAACTTAACAGGAGATTCTTCTGTTATGACAGGAGAGATTTATCTTGATGTTATTAATCGTGAACGTCGGGGTGAATACCTGGGTAAAACGGTTCAGGTGATTCCGCACGTTACAGAAGAAGTAAAATATCGCGCACGCAAAGCTGCCACTAGTGGCGATTTTGATGTACATATTGTGGAGATCGGCGGAACGGTAGGGGATAACGAGGGGTTCCACTTTTTGGAAGCTGCTCGCCAAATGGCATTGGATGAAGGGCGAGAGAACGTGCTGTATGTACACGTTGTATTTTTGCCCTACTTGAAAGCATCTGACGAAGTAAAAACAAAGCCTGCGCAAAATAGCGTGCGAGAACTACGCAGTATTGGAATTCAGCCAGATATTTTAATTGCCCGAACTGACCATGCAATAGATGCGGATGCAGTGCGCAAGATGTCCTTATATACAAACGTAGAAGAAAAAGCCATCCTTCCGCTTGTGACCGTAAAGAGCGTATATGAAGTGCCTCTGATTATGGAAGAAAAGAAACTCGATGACGTGATAATGGGGAAGCTCAAGATGAAAAATGGCTCTCGAAAAGATGCTTCATGGCAAAAACTCATTCAAAATATTCACAGGGAAAAACCAAAGATGCCAATTGCGATGGTAGGCAAGTACACTACCATGCTTGACACGTACGCAAGCTTAGTAGAAGCGCTCAAAGCCGCATGTTGGCAAAATGGATATGATCTCGAATTGCATTGGATTGATGCGGAAAAGATCGAGAAAAAAGACAAAGAAGCATGGGATGCATTAAAAAATGCAAAAGGCGTTGTTGTGCCAGGAGGATTTGGAGTGCGCGGAACGGAAGGGAAGATTGATGCAATTGAGTTTGCGCGGAAGAATAATATTCCGTATCTAGGGCTATGCCTCGGAATGCAGCTGGCTGCAATTGAGTTTGCGCGGAATGTTGCAGGTGTAAACCAAGCAACGAGCGAAGAATTTGACGAAGATTCCAAGGCCTGCGTAATCCATATTATGGACGACCAAAAAACGATTACAGAGAAGGGCGGAACGATGCGATTGGGCGGATGGGATTGTGTACTTGATCCGAAGAGTAGAATTGCAAAGGCCTATGGCACAAAGAAGATTCGGGAACGTCACCGACATCGGTATGAATTTAATAATGATTTTCGAGAAAAATTAGAGAGTAAGGGTATGATGATTGCCGGCACCACTCCTGATGGTAGGTTGGTTGAAGTGGTAGAAATCCCAAGTCACAAATGGTTTGTCGCAGTCCAGTTTCACCCTGAATTTACATCACGTCCACTCACCGGCCATCCGCTCTTTAATGCGTTTATAAAAGCAGCAGGGGAGTAATGTCATCTCAGTCTCGAAAATACTATACCGTAGTTCCATCAAGCTATCTGTTGTTTCGTAAGGGGGATGAAATACTACTCTCGTTGAGAAAAAACACTGGATACCACGATGGGGATTATAGTCTGCCTGCCGGCCATATTGAAGAAGGTGAATACGCACTAGAAGCTGCTATTCGGGAAGCAAAAGAAGAAGCCGGGGTAGATATTGCACCGCAAGATTTAAAAATGGCGCATATGATGTATCGAATTTGCGCTGATCACGTTCGCGCAGATTACTTTTTTGAAGTAACAAAATGGGAAGGAGAAATACATAACCCCGAACCAGATAAATGTGACGCTTTAGATTGGTTGAAACTTTCAGAGCTGCCTGCAAATACAACCCCATATATTAAAGCTGCGCTCACCGCATACGCAGCGAGGCAGATTTATTCTGAATTTAATGAAGCTGACGATAAGATCTTTAATTAGCTTGAATTAGATCCGTATCGGAGCGATACTATATATATGAATCAACGAGAAGATACTGATATATATCAAAATGTAAATATTCACCATATTGCATCCGAGGGAAGGAAGATTTACGATAGGATTAAAGAAAAATATATTGCAGAAAAAGGAAAGTTTCTTGCGATTGATATTGAGTCTAGCGATGTGTTTTTAGGGGATTCTAATAGCGAGGCAGTTGAGGTTGCAAAAAATAAATATCCAGATCATGTATTTTATGTTGTTAGAATAGGTTATTCTGCCGCAGAGCGATTGGCGAGCATGGCGCTCTGAATATGGTTAAAGGCGAGCTAGAGGATAATCGGCCATATATTACCATTCCAATCCGCTGGGGAGGTAGGGTGCAAGATATTCCCGCGTTAATTGATACTGGATTCGATGGAGACGTTCGAGTTTCTCACGAAGAGGCAAAATATCTAAATTTAATCACTGAGCACGTACAAGTTCTTGAATTTGCGGATGGTTCCGCAAAAGATGTACCAGGGTCTATAGGGTATTCTGAGTTCAATGGCGTGGTCAATTTGGTTAACATTACGATATTAGACGGAGGCGCAACGATCGGTATGGGCTTTCTCAAAAAGTTCAATGCAATTCTGACGATTAACTTGAAGCAGAAAAGCGTTACGATTAGTTGAATTAGTAAAAAGCCACTGGCGGCCAGTGGCATAGTTCTTGAATATTTTGGTTGCAGTTAGCTTTCGTTGGTAGCTGTAATAGTGAACTGTTTGTATGTTTTATGCGAACGGGTTTCTCCGTGCGTGTAGCTTTCCGACCCCGTTGCGTTTGATTTGAATTCGCATCGTAATGTATTTGGCCCTCCTTTGATTGGCTTAATGCGAATTCCGTTTCTTGTTAGCTCGATTTTGAAGAGATATTTCCCATCATGTGTCGAAATAATAACGTGGTCGCCAATGGCGCCACCAGGCGAAAGGACACGTGCCAATTTGGATGCCATCGTAATCTCCTTGCTAGTGTTTTGAACAAATCCACTACTTCAATAATGGACTAAGTATCCTAGTGATATCTTTATTAAAATGCAAGCAACAGGACGTTGTGGATCCCGGATCAAGTCCGGGATGACGCTTGAGGATCGCGTAAAGATTGTATTTCCTCAAGCGTCAATTTCCTGAAGTTACCGGGTTTAAGGGTTCCTAAAGTTAATTCCCCGATACGGAGTCTTTTAAGAGATGTGACTGTTAGATCAATTGCTCCGCACATACGACGGATCTGACGATTGCGGCCTTCTCGTAAAACAATCCGGAACGAATGTTTGCTTGTTGCCTCTACCGTAGCCGGCAAAGTTTGGCCGTCGGAGAGCATAATGCCTTCTGCCATCGGGGCTAAACGTGTATTTGAAACATGCTCTTGGACTTTAACTTCATATTCTTTTTCAACGTCGTGTGTGTCACCCGTAATCCGTTTAGTTATAAGGCCATCGTTCGATAACAGCAATAAGCCTTCACTTTCTTTATCTAGCCTCCCTATAGTATTTAAATGCTTGAATTGGGGGAATATATCAAATACAGTTCTACCTTCTTCTTGGACATTCGAACAGACTATTCCGCGAGGCTTATATATTGCAACGGTAACTTTTTCACGTAGCCGCCTTTGGGCTGCAGGGGTAAGCGTTACGGTATCAGTAGGGGATAGTGGCACGCCCGGCTTTGCCTTTTTGCCATTCACTAAAATCAGCCCTTCGCGTAAAAAAACCTCTGCTTCCTTGCGGGAGCAGATGGCTTTTTCTACTAAGTATTTTTGAACGTACATTATCGTACGTGAACGAATGTCGCTTGTTTCAGGGATCCGTTAAAACGAAGTACTTTCTTTTTTGAAAATGCGACAAGACCAGCCTTTACAGCGTAGAGTGTATCGTCTTCGCCTAGGCGAACATTATCACCAGGACGGTATTTGGTACCGCGTTGGCGGATAATGATATTTCCTGGATTTGCTTTTTGTCCACCGAAGATCTTAACCCCTAAGCGCTTGCTCTCTGAATCGCGCCCCAACTGGGTAGATCCGGCGGCTTTCTTATGTGCCATAGTAGTATATGAATAAAGTTACACTGCTTCCCACAAGGTGATTTCCCGGGCTACGAAGGCATCTGGCCGAGCGTATAGGGTGACATCCTCTTGAGGAATAAGCTGTTGTTTACGATAGCCGAGTGCAGAGATTTCGTCAAGAAATGCCCGATGGAGGGGGGTAAAGGTATCTGAGCTCTTATGTCGTACTCGTACAGCCGGCAAAAGGATGAGTAGTCGATCTCCTGTATGCAGGAGGGGGTGCATGTTCACAAAAAATGTTCGGTATAAAGGACGGACGGTTTTTGCAAAATCTTGAGCTTCGGTAGGGGAGAGGGCATGGGTTTGGGGTGCTCCTAGGTACGGCTCAGTAATGATCGTCATATGTTTTTCGGCAGGGATATCTTTAATAGATTTGCTTCGCACGTTATGGATGAATAATTCTGGCCGAAGAGTTTTGTCTACTGCAAAACGCTGTTCTACATGATTCAGATTTTTTTCGGATGCGAATATCATTCGATCAGATTCGTCGCTTCCATAGGCTTTAATTCCCATAAGATACGCTTCTTGCAAAATAGTACCCATACCGCAAAACGGATCATAAATTGCGTGGTTATCTGGAATTGTTTCTGGCAGTGCCAAGTTAATCATTATCTGCGCAAGCTTAGGCGGAAGCATTCCAATCTTGGCATCGCGTACAGGGCGGCTTGTATCGCGCAGTTCGTACGACGCAATATCTTGGATTGCAACTGTGCGTGTAAGCGTAAAATCATTGCCAGTTTTTTGAATAATCAATTCCGCATTTGGCGTACTCGTAAGCTTATGGAAAATAACTTGGGCGGCATTCAATATGCTGCCACCTCGGGGCTCTACGAACGATAATTTAGAACTTCGTACCCTAGCAGCCTTCTTTAATTCAATTCCCAATCGCCGTAGGTTTTGCGACGTACCAGCACCACCTACCCCAATTTCCCACTTTGTAGGAAGAGGGGAGAGGGCATCTAGTATCTCCTCTGCCCCCGGCTCATGGGGCCATGAAGCGACATCTTCCGTAATCCGAATAGTCCCGCCAAGACTTTGTATTATTTCTGGTGAAATTTTTCCCGTTGTAGATATGCGAAGAAGTCCATGATTAATACTATGGATGCTATGTTCTATTTTATTTCGTTTTAGAAATAAAATAATCTCCTGTAGTGACAGGGCTGGATTTGAACCAAGAAAGAATGTATTCATAGATATATGGCTGGCACGAGTTTACGCATGTTTTTCATTAAGTACGATAAGGCTATAGGATACTCTATATTTGGAATTTTGCTATTCCTTTTGGGTTGGCAGACCGGGCGCGTGATGTCGCCATATTATGCATCAAGCCCAATTGTATTTGAAGACCGGCAGTGCAGCGCGTGTCCTTCATCGGGCGGATCGTCAGAGGCCCTAGAATCTCTTATAAGCTCTCCGAGCACCTCAAGTACCCCGTTAGTACCCCAAAACGATTCTAAGGGCCTGCCTGCCGGCCAGGCAGGCGTTTATGTGGGTAGTAAGAATAGTACGCTATTTCATCACTACACATGCGCCTCGGCAAAGACTATAAAGGCAGTAAACCAAGTATGGTTTGCCACTTATGATACTGCGGTTGCTGCAGGACGCACGCCAAGCGCATGTACGCTAAAACTGCCTAAATAGGGGAGTGTACCCCTATTTGTCATCCCGGCCCCCGAGCCGGGATCCAGGTCGTCGCAGATACTTAGATTCCGGGTCAAGCCTGCCTGGCCGGTAGGCAGGCCCGGAATGACAGCGCAGCGCTATATTACGCAAAATTGACATGAGTACGGTTTGTGTTCGTATCTGTGGAAAACTCTCGTGAAACTGCTATATTGTCGCAAAAGGTACATTTTCGGACATACAATCTATTTTTAAAATAAGGCCCCCACGTGTAGACCGAGAATCATATATCACTGGTGCGTGCTGGCTCTGTGCTACAGGGCTCCTCGAAGCCTCCCCGATCCGCTTCCCTCTATAAGAACAATTTCAATACACTGTTCTCTAATTACCGTATGGGTGTTGCAAGATATTTCAATCCAAAATAAAATAATGCAAAGATAATTCCTATAAAAAGGATGAGTTTTATGCTTTTTACGATAAAGCGCCCAAGCGTCAAAATGACAAATAATGCAATGCCAATAGCCATTATTCGATGCGCTGGATCAAGTACATAATCTACCCCCTGCTGTACCCATAAAAATATTTGAATAGTAGACATAGTTGTTTAAGAGTCCTTGCGAAACATTTCGCGATACAAATATCGAACAATATAAAACATTGCGTAGAACGGCCCCCAGAACGGGATTGTCCTATTTGCCCATCGTTCAAAAATTTTATCAGGATCAGCCATATAGTTTTAGCTATCTACCTTTTAGGTATCCCTGTGCATTTACCGGCACATTGTTCTTACGTACTTCAAAGTGTAAGTGCGGACCAGTGGAAAGTCCTGCTCCACGCGATCCTGCTGCGCCACCCGTATATCCGATTACAGTACCGCGAGTAACTCGCTTCCCTTCCGAAACTGCAAAGCCCGACACATGGCCATATACGGTTGAAATGTTGTCTCCGTGGATCAACATAATATAGCTGTATCCCCTGCCGCCAGAATCATGAGTTCGCGCTACGTAGCCATCTGTAGGTGCCTTAATCGGCGTGCCTACTGGTGAAGGAATATCGGTACCAGTATGGGGGCCAATGAGGTATGCGTACGGGTATCCGCCACAATGAAATGGACATGATACTCCGTAGATGGGCTCTATGGGCCAATCAAGAACTCCGATACTGGGCAGGTTCCCTACCCCTTGCGAGCGGAGCTGTTCGCGAATTTTACTATCGAGTACAGAAATTGCAGACTCTGCAGCCTTTGCGTCTTGTTTTGCTTGCTCCAGCTGAGATTGATATTGGGCCTCTTCTGCGTTTGTTAATGTAAGTACACGCTCCTTAGAGTCCTCTTGTGTCTTTAGCGTACTTCGTTGACCTTCTTGGCGCTTTCGTAAACCGTCGAGTGTTTGTTTGAAATCCGTAAGCTCCTGCTTTTTTATAAGCAAATCCTCTTTTATTTTCTGTATAGATACGATTGCGGTATGTGACCGCTCTTGCAACTGTTCAACTGTTGTTGATTCGGTTATGGCATCCGATAGTGTGGTGTATTTCAGAAAGATTGAAACCGTGGACTGCATATCTAGCTCTTGCAGCTGTCGAATGTATTGCCCGAGTAATACTTTTTGCCGTTCTATTTCTTTCTCTTTCTGTGCGATATCTTCCTCAACTTGCGCAACCTCAGTATCGGTTGCGTCTATTTGCGCAGTTGTTTTTTTAAGAGCAAGTGTTAACTCCTCAATACTGTCAGAAATTAATTCAATTTGCCCTTTTAGTGTTTGGGCCGTACGTCGTTTTTCCTGAACTTGTTTTTGGAATTCTAATATTCTCTCCTCAGTCTCTTTTAAGGCCGCACGTTTCTTTTCCAGGCTTGCGCGCAAGTCGTCTACAGAATCTGCATGACCTATTGCTGGTAGTGCAACAAGAGCAACGGCTAATACGAGTGCCCTAATTCGCATATCAGAAGAACGATAATCCTACCATTCCAACCATAATAACGATTAGGATTGCAGCATATACAATACGCACCCATTGTTTTCTTCGTTTTCCCATGCGCTACAGTATATCACGGGCAGCTGTCAATCGGCGAATAGTTTCGTTTTTTCCAACAACCTCAGCTATTTCGAATGGCCCTGGGGAATGTTCCCTTCCTGTTAATGCAACTCGCATAGGCCAGAGCACGTCTCCCCTACCCAGGCCGCCGCTATCTATCCATGCTATTAAGTATTCTTGCAACTGTAAGGCAGTAAAGTCGCCTTTTTCATATTGAACAACTTTAGTTATCAGATCAGCCAGAATAGTTTTTGTAGCTTCAGCGGTACTCTTTTTCCAGACAAGCATGCTTGGGGGGTATGTTGCCTGCCATTCAGGAGATGCAAATGCGATTGCTTCTGGTAATTCCGTAAGTGTACTAATGCGTTCTTGTTCAAGCGCTACTGCTTTTGCTGTAGCGTCATTCTCTTCAGAAATTCCTGCACGCTGCATAAGCTCTGGCACAGACAGTGAGCGGATATAATGCTTATTAATCGCAGTAAGTTTCTCCGTTGAGAATATGGCACCGCCCTTTTGGACGCGTTCCATTGAGAATGCAGTAGCTAATTCCTCGTGAGTAAAAAATTCGCGCTCGTCGCCTGGGTTCCATCCTAGTAGCGCAAGGTAGTTGAGCATTGCCTCGGGCAAAAATCCCATGTCGCGATATGCAAGTAGGTTTGTTTCCTGGTTTCGCTTAGAAAGCTTCTTTCGTTGTGCATCTAGTAATAATGGCAAGTGTGCGTATTCAGGCTGCGGATACCCAAGAGCCTTCTGAATCAGTATATGCTTTGCGGTGTTATGAATGTGGTCTTCCCCACGGATAACATGAGATATCTTCATTGCGGCATCATCACAAACAACTGCTAGGTGAAATACGGGATCGTTAATATTGCGCGCGATAATGAAGTCACCTTCAAAACTCTTGGTATCAATTGCAATATCGCCTCGGATTAAATCATGGAAAGTAACTGTCTGTGGCTCAACCTTGAGGCGAATAGCCTCCCCTTCTTTGTATGCTTTGCCGGTATCAAGGAGTTGCTGCAGGGCTTGTGTATAGCTTTCGGTACGTTCCGATTGTCGATACGGTCCATATTCCCCACCTATATCTGGCCCTTCGTCCCAAGTAACTCCAAGCCATGTAAGGCCTTCTAAAATAGCTTGTTCATATTCTGGCTTAGAACGTTCTTTATCCGTGTCTTCAATGCGAACGATAAATTTTCCATTATGGTGTCGCGCAAAAAGCTCATTAAATAATGAAGTGCGTGCTGTGCCTACATGAAGATTACCAGTAGGGCTGGGTGCGATTCGTACGCGAACGGGCGTTTCTCCCCCTACCCAAAGGGGAGAAACGCCCGTTCGCGTACGAATCGCACCAGCCCTA
>MHHP01000039.1:22392-24824 GCA_001817055.1 Candidatus Andersenbacteria bacterium RIFCSPHIGHO2_02_FULL_45_11 | reverse complement strand
GGTGAATGCGTTAAAGTCTCCCCCCACGTTATCAATAGCTTCCGAAATTTCTTTCGTGGTAGGGCGTTTTTCCGTCCCCTTAAAAAACATGTGCTCTAAAAAATGAGAGAGCCCACCTTGGCGAGGAGTTTCATAGCGAGACCCAACTCCGATTAATACTAGTATAGTTGCTGTTTCAAAATCCGGCCGAGGCAAGATAATTGTTCTAAGGCCCGAAGGCAACGTTTTTTGAATTAAAGGAAAATGTGACATAAAACCAGTGTACGTGTTTTGTACACAGAGGGCAAACATGAGCTGGCCCCGTGATGAGCAAAGCGAATGTTACGGGGAACAAAAAAGAAAAGCCCGACGGTAAACCGGCGGGCTAGCATGTTACAAAAGAAGTTGTTTCAACACCGTGAGCTGCTCCCTCCCCTTCAGTCCTCGGTGTGTGCAGCCCGCTTCCATTTGCTTATCCACGGACTGTTTATTGCCGCTGGCCGCAACCATGGGGCCATCAAAGACTTTCTTAAACGCTTGGATAGCGTCATCGAACGAATTCTCTCCAAAAAGATCGCCATCCCAAACGATGAGCCGGATTTGATCAACTTGCGCAAGATACTTCATCGCCTCGGCTAACGTGTCAACAATTCGACACTCAACGCCGCGACTTTGGAATAGTCGAGCCAGCGCTTGCTGAGTAATTGAATCATCTTCGACCAGAAGAACAAACTTTGAGTTCTCTGAATTAGACATGTGGTTAGCTCCCAAAATGGTGATGGTTAGTGCGGTGAAAAGAGCGATTAACACTATACACCATATATATTAAATATGCAAGTTTATCCGATTTTGCCCCGTAGGTATTCCGGTAATTTTTCGATCGAAATTCGTTCCTGCACCATCGTATCCCTATCTCGCACCGTAACTGCCTTATCTTCCAACGAATCGTAATCAACGGTTATGCAATATGGCGTTCCGATTTCATCTTGGCGACGATACCGCTTCCCGATAGACTGTGTCTCGTCATATTCAACAGGAAATTGCGCTGCGAGTTGCTCAGCTAACGGTCGGGCAACCGCAACCAACTCTTCCTTCTTCATCAGTGGCAAGATTGCAGCTTTTATAGGAGCCAAGTGCGGCTTCAGGCGAAGTACCACTCTCGTTTCTCCATCCTTACCAACCTCTTCGTCATATGCAGATACCAATACTGCAAGAACGGTACGATCTAGTCCAAACGTAGGCTCTATCACGTGGGGAGTGTATTTTTCGTTCGTAGAAGGATCGGTATATGTAAGTTCTTTCCCAGAGTGCTCACTATGATTCTTCAAATCAAAGTCACTCCGATATGCAAGGCCGTATAACTCCTTCCGGCCGAACGGATAATCGAATTCAATATCAACAGTCCGACTAGAGTAATGAGCACGGTCTTCTTCGGAAACTTCCAGATCGTGAGTTTTTTCAGTTTGAATTCCACACTCAGATATCCATTCATGCATGGTTGCAAGCCAAGTAGTAAAATGCTGTTCCCACTGTGAAGGATGAACAAAGTATTCCAATTCCATAACATCGAACTCCCGTTGACGAAATATAAAATTACCTGGAGTGATTTCGTTCCTAAACATTTTACCAGCTTGCGCGATTCCGAATGGCACGCGCTTACGACTCGTAGCGAGCACTTGAGCAAAATCAACGAACATCGCTTGAGCAGTTTCGGGACGTAGGTATACCTTCGCCGTAGCATCTTCTTTTGGACCAAGATAGGTCTTGAGCATCAAGTTAAATGCTGCCGGATCTGTGAATGTATTTTTTTCTCCGCATTTCTGGCAGGGTGCGGAAGTGTCTATTTGATCAGCACGGTATCGTTCGTGACAGTTCTTACATTCCACAAGAGGATCACTAAATGTTGCGATATGCCCACTTGCTTCCCATACCTTAGGATTCATAATAAGGGCGCTATCAATACCGACCATATCAAGACGGGATGTAACAAACTTTTTCCACCACGCTTGCTTGATATTATTCTTCAGCTCAACTCCAAGTGGCCCATAATCCCAGCTATTAGCAAGCCCGCCATAAATTTCAGAGCCAGGGAAAATAAAGCCCCTGCGCTTTGCCAGGTTTACGATTGTGTCCATAGATACGTCAGCCATAAACTAAAGACTATAACAGAAGATAGTAATTGTCATGCCAACCGTAGCGTTCCCCTCTCCCCTGACGGGGAGAGGGTTAGGGTGAGGGGCCGTAGTTGCAACTAATTTCCCCTCATCCGCGCTCCGCACAAAGGCGGAGCTAACCTTCTCCCAGAACGGGAGAAGGGAGCGACGAAGCTTATCTATACTGTTTAATCGTCGGCGCAATATTGCGAGTTTGCTGATTTCGCTCTTTCTCCATATCCTCAAGCGCCCTATCACGCTCACGCTGGATTTCCTTTCGTTTGCGATTTGCAAAATCTT
>MHHP01000039.1:8994-22381 GCA_001817055.1 Candidatus Andersenbacteria bacterium RIFCSPHIGHO2_02_FULL_45_11 | reverse complement strand
CCTGTTCTCTATGCTGTTTACCTATCTCCTGATTCTGCTTCCGCCATTCCCGCATATACGGACTACCACCCAATACATTCCCTACGACAGATTGACCGCGAGCAGCTTGCTGCATGCGCTCCGTATTATCTTTTTTCGCACCCCCCAAAAAGAAAGAAAATAACCCCATACAAACAAGTATACTAGGGTCCAAAATCTAGCTATGGACAAGTTACTACTTTTAGGTATATAATAGAAAGTTACGATAGTGCTGAATGGCCTTTTGCCAACCTAAATCAGTCGAAAAGTGCCGTTGTAGGCCCTTTTCACCCGGTATGCCATATCGGGGTTTGTTATCTTCCTACTAGATTGAGGAGAACAGAATTATGGCAGAGCTATTGCAAAATGGAACGAACTGCGAATATTTCGAAGCAATCGCGCAAAGCGCCATTGATTCCGGGTTCATCCAGAATCTCGTGGCAGCTCGACGACGCTTGGTAAAGGCCAAGCGTGACATCGTCGGATCAGATCCGGCACGAGAAAAGCTTTTTGAACTCATCCGCAATATCAACCAGAAGATGGCGGATCTCAACGACACACAGGCGCGAATGTTGCTTGAGGAAATCCACGTCGGGTTCGAGAACGCTCGGCAAGAGCTGGAAATCAAGAATCTGCGACTGGCTCGCAGAACGATCTGGGAAGAACTGTCTTGGCTGGAACGTCAGCTTCGCAATGCCAAGCCATACACCAAGGAGGCAATTGAGCGAGTCGCGAAAAAGCCACTGACCGAGATGATTGCGGACTTCGAACCGAAGTGGAGCGCCGCAAACTCCAAGCTCGAACAGCTCGAGGAAGAAGAGCGACAAGGGCACCTGCAAGCTGCCGCGGCACAGCTAGCTGCGGAAGAGCAACAAGTGCGAGATGCGCTCGCTGGCAACGTGGATCGAAAAGACCTCGTTCGAGCAAAGGATTTGCTGGGTAGGCTCCGAGCAAACGTGCAGAACCAAAATCTGGGAGCTGCACGGACAGTTATGACTCAAATTACGGATCGACGGTTGCAGTTGTCGCTCATCTCGATTCTTGGATCACAGGAGGCGTACAACGACTTCTGTAAGACCAAGCAGAGTGAAGTTCAGGGCATGTCGCGCAACCAACATGCCAAGACGCGCCGGTAACGTTACCTGCGCAACGCACCTTTAGCCCAAAGACCATCGTGAACTTCACGATGGTCTTTTTCTATACTCCCTCTTTCTCAATAACCCCTCGGATCTCTTTCATTAACCCAACATAAAACGCAATGTTCGTAAGTACTGCCAATCGCATACCAGATGGCGCTTCGGCACGCATTAAGTGATGCACATAACTTCGCGTATACGGTTTTTGCATTACCGCATTTACCGGACCAATTGGCGCTTGGTCGTCGGCAAACTGTGCTTTCGTAATATCGATAAGCGTATATAGCTTTTTCGGATCTATTATATAATCAGGTTCGGTAAGGCACCGAGTTAATTCTTCCACATTCAAATCTGAAAATATCTGACCATGGCGTGCATTACGTATCGGCAGCACGCAATCAAATTGGTCTACTCCCAATCGTACCGCTTCCACAATATCTTCCGGTTTTCCGTACCCCATTAAATATCGAGGCGCATCTTCCGGAAGATGCAACACTGTACTACCAACTATTTTTTTAATTTCTTTCTCTCCCTTTTCTTGCAGCTCACCGCCAATACTATATCCAAAAAAACCAATATCTCGTAACAGTTTTGCGGCTTTTTCACGCAAATCCGGATACAGGCCACCCTGAACTATGCCATAGAGTGCCTGCGGGCTTTGCAATTCTTCCTGTTTCTGCTTACATCGTTTTGCCCACTGCGTAGATAGCTCAATCGCCTTTTCTACTTCTTCTTTTGAGGCAGAAAACGGTGTGCACACATCAAGTGGCATAATAATATCCGGGCCTAGCTTGGCTTCAATTTCTATTACATTCTCCGGAGTAAACCGATGAGTTGATCCATCGAGCGGACTTCGGAACGTAACCCCATCAGCATCCACTTTTACATGATCCCCCAAACTGAATACTTGATACCCTCCTGAATCCGTCGTCATCGGCTTATCCCAATGCATAAAGCCATGCAAGCCTCCGGCCGCAGCCACTCGATCTTCCCCGGGCCTCAAATGCAGGTGATATGTATTTGCAAGCATAATATCCGCTCCAAGCGCTTCCATATCTTCACTCATGACCTGGCCGCGAATTGCGCCCTGCGTTGCAACAAATTGAAAGAATGGCCCGGGAATAGTGCCGTGCGGCGTTGTAAGTTCAGACAATCTCGCCTGATGTAATTTCTTTTTTACGATAAAACTAAACATACTAGAGCTAACCTCGCATATTTCTCCCCCTTATACAAGGGGGAGCCTGCCTGTCCGGCAGGCAGGCGAGAGGGGGTGGTGCCGTCGCGTTCGACCCCACTTCGCCTCCCCTCATATGAGGGGAGGAAATTACACTCAACCTACTCCACTTCTCCATTGAGCTGCGATGCACCTCTAGTTGTCGGATATTCCGTAATAGTTGCTTCCACAACGCCATCTGTAAACGAATCAGTTCCCGTTGCTTTAATGCTCTGCATAAGGCGAACTTCTTGGCCACGCACATTCTCTCCGGGCGTGATTGCAATCTGCATATCAAGTTCTTGCGGTGGCGTTGCGCGGCCCGTGAGCCCTTCCATTAACGGCATGGTCCACGTCATGGTATTTGTTCGATCGTTAAAATCTGCTTCTCCTATCGTCTTATACATCTTATTGGTATACGCAACGCCATCAGGAAGAACGATTACAATCTTCATGCTTTCAACATCGTTCAACGTTGAGCCGATACGCGTTCGTAGTGTGTATGTTGTTTGCTCCCCAACTTTAGGAGGAAGTGGGCCTGTGCTGGTAATACCCAATCTCCCATCGTCATAAAAAGCATCAACTCCTAGCAAGATTCCCGTTTGCACAGGCAGCAAGAACCGGTCGGATATTACTTGCCTAGCTTGCCCTGTTGGCGTTGGCAAATCTGGACTATCAAGCGATGCAGTCGCGATGAGTTGCTGGTTCTTGCCATTCGGCTGCAGCGGGAACTTATCATACGGCAATATGGTAAAAGAATATGGAATTTCCCCACCAGAACCGGGCAGAACATTTTTGAGCGCTGGGAGCGACGCCGCCGTCCACGTTATCGTACTCGTGGTAGGGTCGTATGCACCTGACGTTAATTTTATAGTTGCGGGGTCTAATCCAGTTCCTTCAAATTTTACCTTTACTATCGCATCTGTGAGCCCTGTAGATCCGGTGTTCTTGTATTGCACCGCGCCATCTATACGCTGCCCCGCAGCAACAATGAGCTTACTACTCACATCCTTATTAAACGTCTGGCCTACCGTAAGCTGAGAAGACGTAACCGCAACAACGTGTGAAATATCTCGCAGCGTAAACACGCGATCTTTTTGCTGTTGAATAATAGATATTCCAAGCTCGCGCCGATCGCCTGAAGCACCGTTCACATAGAGCACGCTGTACCGAACAATTTCATCCAACGGCTTTAACGTCGGCAATTTCCAAAACGAATCAATAACGGAAAAATCGGGACTAAACCCACTGTCTTCCACTGCAAGCTGCATGCCTGCGGGCGGAGATAGCTTTAAGGCAGCACCTTCAATAGGAATATCGCTGAGATTTCGAACGTGAATAATAGCTGCAATACGCTCGCCCACAGCAGCACTCTTTGCAGCTTCAATAGAAATATCGAGCGGCAATGCACCAATAATAGTAGTTGCCGTTTGAGAGGCTGTGATTCTTTCTTTTTGATAATTAATAGGGCTAATAGACACTTCTGCCCGAGCGAGCGCAGTTTCACCTTCTTCACCGATTAAGCGGCCAGATACGGAGAACGTTTTAGTTTCGTTAGCGGCAAGGCTTCCGAGCGATGCCGAGATATTCTGTTGGCTCACTTGCCCTACAGGAGTTGATTCTTGAAACACAAAACCCGTAGGAGGGGTGAATAGCACATCTGCTGCAGTCCAGTCCACATTGCTCGTGTTCTGCACAGCTACGGAATATTGTATAACACCACCTGCAGTAAGGTGCGCAGGGGAATTGATTGCCAGATTAATATGTGTTGCGTTCACCTGATTGGTACTGCGGTACCACAATGTCAGCCATACACCGCCGCCAAAGATAAGGAGTGCCCCTAGTGCCACACAGCCCCACAAAATAATAGCCCGACGCCTGCGTGCACGAGCATCCATAATATTAATGAGGCCAGGCTTTTTAGATGCAATAGCCTCAGGACGAACGATTGGTTGTTTGGGAGTAAGAAGATCTTTCGTGCGCTTCTTCATCTCATCCGATTCATCGCGCGCATACAGGTCCCGCGTAAGCATTGAAATGCCATCCTCTTCTATCTTCTTTATTTCATCCTCCGCCATCTTACGATTGTACCACAGCGTGCGCCATGAGCAGATGCACTGCTCGCTCTACGGGAATAGCCTCTTGCTCCTGGGCTGCAATTCTTGACGCGTCAGAAGGCTTGGCAGCAATGTATTTCAAAATCGCAAATTGGCGAGCAGATAGGGAGTGCGAAGATACGGGGAGTAGCGGATGGCAAAGAAGACACTTCCACCAGCCGTCTTTTGGAGACAATATCACGGTGTCTGCAGGGCGCTGCGATCCACACTCCGCGCACGCATGTAGCTCAGGCATGAGTCCAGCAAATTGCATCATCCGTAAATGGAGAGACGATTCCAGTAACCGTCGCTTTTCAGGTGATAACGTAGGAAATTGTTGCCATGCATACGTAAACGCATCAAATACTTCTGGCAACTGTTGATTCACATCAAACAACTTGAGCAGCGCATATACGGCGCGCTTTGCACGATCAAGCGCATCAGAGTCTGCGTGCAACGCTTGAAAATATTCTTCTGTTTCTACAGCACCAACATATGATCCAGCCTTACTCTCGTGCAGCAGCACGTGCACGCTTGTGAACAGCTCTAAGTGCCCACCTCGAGATGACGGAATCTTACGCACGCCTTTTGCGATCGCCCTAACAAGACCATGCTCTTTTGTAAAAAATGTCACCAACCTGTCAGCTTCCCCAATCTTCTTACGGGAAATAACAAGCGCACGGACTTTTGTAGATAAAGGCATGTTTCTATAAGTATACGGGATTTCTCCCCCTTATATAAGGGGGAGCGAGAGGGGGTGGTGCCGTTGAGGGGAGGAAATCGCGACTACGCTTTCCTTACTGCGATCGTAACTGCTTCTCCGTCAACCTTTACTTCTTCACTCGCATCAGGACTGTCTAAAGCATCGGTCAGAGAATCTGACTGGAGTGCTTCAGAAATTAATGCGCTATGAGTATTCAATGCTTTTTGTATTTCAGTATTCTCTGTAGATATACCAAAAGTAATTCGATCATCGAGCGCATACCCCGCCTCTTTACGCAGCACTTGCCCAAAGCGAATAATATCCCGCGCAATGCCTTCTGCTTTTAATTCGCTCGTCATCGCTATATCAAGATCAAAGCTGTCACCCTGCACTACCTGCTTTACATTTACCTCATCTGCAATCATTAAAAGATCCTCGTCAGTATATTCGCCTTTTGGAATCGTAAGTTTTGCAAGCGGCTGACGTACTTTCAGCTTTGCTTTCGCTCGCAATGCCAACCCTTCAGAAACCGCATTTCGCACCGATTGCATGTCCGTAATTATCTTGGCATCAAATTCTTGTGCTTCCGGAAAATCTACCAAATGCACCGACTGCTCACTCGTAAGATTCCTGTATATTTCTTCAGACACAAACGGCATAAATGGCGCAAGCAGCTTACTCACTGTTACCAGAACAGCGTATAGGGTTCCAAATACTTCATCTCGCTCTGTATCACTTTCAGGATGCTGCAACCGTCCGCGTGATCTGCGCACATACCAATTACTCAAGTCATCAACGTAGTCGACAAAGAGCCGTGCGGCAGTATCAATGCGATATGCATCAGTCTGTGTCGTAACTTCTTGCGTAAGCTGATTCGTACGAGCAAGGATCCACATATCAAGTCTATTGCTCGACGCACTCCCACCCCCTCCAGCTCCCCCTCGGGCAGGGGGAGAGTACGCGTGAACTTTCGCATAGCGCGTGTACATGCTGTATACATTCCATAGCGTCATGTAGACATTCCGTTGCGTATGTCGCATATCTTTTTCCGAAAAGCGATATGGCTCACCAAGTGTTGCACTAGAAAGCAGATATAATCGAAGTACATCAGCGCCATATTTCTCAAGCACTGGCTCTATATCAGGATAGTTTTTCAGTTTCTTAGAAAGCTTTTGGCCGTCTTCTGCAAAAATGAGGCCGGATGCAATTGCGTTTTTAAACGCCGGCGTGCCATTGAGCGCAGCCCCAAGTACGTGTAGTACGTAAAACCATGCACGCGTCATTTCAATACTCTCTACAATAAAGTCGGCGGGAAATGATGTTTGTCCGCTTGCATACGGCATGCTTCCAGAATCGAACCAAACATCCAAGACCTCTGGAATTCTTCGAAATACTCCACTACTACTAACCTCCCCTACCCCCTCCTTCGTAAGGAGGGGAATCGGCGGCGTACTCTCCCCCTTACGAAGGGGGAGCTGGAGGGGGTTAGGCGCGCAGCATTCGTGAACCCACGTAATCCGATCCACGTATGGCCGATGGATATCTTCAACCTGTGCATCGCTTGCACCAGATTGTTTTTGTAAGTCTGCAACTCCGCTAATACACACCCGCTCTTCACATGCATCACATTCCCAGATTGGCATCGGAACACTCCAGAACCGATTACGCGAAATTGCCCAATCAGGTGCAGACTCTATACCCTTTCCAAAGCGGCCTTCTTTCACGTGCTCTGGCACCCAATGGATCTGCTCATTTGCTTTCAGCATGCTGTCCTTAATTGCAGAGATTTTTACGAACCAAGAATCAATTGCGTAGTAAATAAGGGGGGTGTCGCACCGCCAGCAGAACGGATAGCTATGCTCAATGAGTTCTTGTTTAAAAAGTATTCCCCGCTCTCGCAAATCTTTAATAATAGCTTTTTGTGAATCAAAAATATTTGCCCCAGCCCAATTAGGTACTTCCGGTAAAAAATTTCCCAACACATCCACCGTGCGTAAAATCGGCAATCCCGTTTTCTTCGCAACTTCATGATCTGCCTCACCAAATGCCGGCGCCATATGGACTAAGCCCGTACCATCTTCCGCCGTTACATGATCGCTCAGAACAAGCCTAAACGATTTTGCCTTTTCTTCATCCGTTAAGCTCGATCCATATATTGGGTCGTATACATATGAAGAGAGCTCTTCTACTGGTAACTCCCGAATAATTTCTGCATCATCTCCAAGCACAGATTTTACCCTGTCTTTTGCCAAGATGTATTCAACGTCATCTTTTTTCACAACTACATATTCCAGCTCCGGATTATATGCCACCGCAACATTACCAGGTAGAGTCCAGGGCGTTGTGGTCCAAATCAGAAGCCTTGCTTCTGATTTGCCCTGAGCTTGTCGAAGGGCAGGACTAACCCCTCGACTCTGCTCGGGGTGAGCCTGAAGGCTCACGTACACACTCATATCTTTCACATCTTTATACGCCATGCCAACTTCAAAATTCGACAGCGGCGTAGAGCAGCGAATACAGAACGGAGTTGAACGGAACGATTTGTAGATTAAATCCTTGTCCCATAGCTGCTTGAAGACTCCCCACTCCGCGTCCATGTAACTTCTATCTAATGTAGAATACTCGTTCCCGTAATCTGCCCAACGCCCCATACGTTGTAACGTTGAGCGGAATTCATCTACATAGCGATATACCACTTCTCTGCATTTTTTCGTAAATCCTTCAATGTCGTCTTCAATCTCTTTTTTTGTTCTAATACCAAGTTCTTTTTCAACAATGTTTTCAATAGGTAATCCATGCGTATCCCAACCGTTTCTACGCGGCACATAATACCCCTGCATGGTCTTATACCTCAGAACAGTATCCTTAATTGCAGACTGTAGCACATGCCCATAGTGCGGCTTACCCGTTGCATACGGGGGCCCATCATAAAACGTAAATTGTTCTTTATCTTTATTCTGTTCTAAAGATTTTTCAAATATTTTATTCTCTTCCCAATACGAAAGCAGCCCACGCTCTAATTCGTCGCTATTCACGTATGACGGTACTTCTTTCATTTCATGGTTTGCTAGTATATCCGCCATAAAACCATACTATACAGAATACTTCATATTGTCATCACTTCACCTATTAAATATTCGAAACTTTCTTTACCTTGGCTCGCAGTCGCTTCCTTGCATCCTCAGATGGATTCCGGCACATACTTGCTGCTCATTACTAACAGATCCATCACCGCTGGGCAGCCTGCCACTGCATCGCACCGAACAGTTCAGGCAGTGTCTTCTTGTCACCTTTGAGTATTCTCGTTGCCCAGTAGAGCCATTCAGAAAAAGATGGGTTTCTATCGTTTGCAAGTCTGAAGAGGTGATTAATTGAAGGCGTGAGTGTTCTTGCGGGTTTTGGCTTTTCTACGATGATAGTACCTGTTGAATTGAGGTTAAAAGAACCGTAGTCTGCATTGAGTTTGTAGGTGTACTTGCCCGGTGTTGCGATTGTCATGAGCGGGAGAGTAAACGTTCCGTCTTGCTTAAGTGCTACTTTGTATGTTTTTCCAAATATCTTCAGTGTTACTACTTTTACTTGGTCAGCATCGGGGATTTTAGAAGAGAATTTGAATACACTGTTTGTTCTGGTGGATATTTCTGATTTCTTTGTTTTCTTGTTGATCGTTGCTTGGTCTAGGGAGATGCTTGATTGAGTTGCGGTTGTGCCGGAAGATGAGCCTGAGGAGGAGGAACTGCTACTTGAAGTACTTGCGATGGAGATGACATAGCTTTCTGACATCACAGAACTTTCATTTCCTACCGTATCTACGGCTATTGCCTTAATAGTAGTAGTTGCGGCTACGGTAATGGCGGCAGAATAGGTTGTACTTCCTGTTGTGGGCGTTGTTCCGTCAATTGTGTAGTAGATAGTGTTTCCAGAAGAGGTGAGAGTGACAGATTGAGTAGATGTAAACGTTGCGCCTGTAGGGGTAGCTGTGGGCGCATCTGGAGCGGTGGTGTCAATAACAAGCGCTTTGTTCGCAGCAAGGTTAGTAGTAGGAACGAAGTTGCTCATGGCATTACTGGAAGCATCATCGATAGTTCCTGAGATAGTAGAAACGGTAAGATCAGAGGTTGTGTCTCCTGCTTCTACGGTGTAGTTACATGTTCCGGTAGTGCTACTACTTACGGTGAACGTACATGTTCTGTCAGTATCCCCTGTTTCTAGTGTGACGGTGACGTTTCCGGTTGATGTAACAGCTTCTGAAAAGGTTACATCAATGTCGATGACTTCCCCTGTAGTATATGAGCTATTTGCTTTGTCGGAAGAGACGTTGGTAATAGTAGGCGCCGTCTCATCCGCCGTGGTAAAGCTCCACGCAGTGGTGGAAGAGATACCAGCGTAGGAGTTGCTTGAAGTGTCATCGAATGCTGTCGCGTCTATTAATACGTAATATTCTGTTTCTTCGTCTAAGTCTGCCGTGGGGTTAACGGTGATGGTATCTGTACCTGTTCCAGTGACGAGCCCTCCTGTTACGTCTATTGCTTCTACGGTAGAATCATCTGATGTTTTTTTAATAGTGATGTTTCCTGTTTCTACGTCTACTGCTTCGTCAAAGGTTATGACGAGGTTAGACGATGTTGCTACTGCGGTGGCGTTGTCTGTTGGGCTTAATGTTGACACTGTTGGCGCGGTGGAATCACCAGCGGTGTAATACACCGTGATGGTAAAATTATCGACTGACGAAACAGTTCCAGCAAAAGCAAGACTAGGCACAGCAGCACCAAATAAACCAAGGAAAAACAATAAGCGTATATACATATCAGGCTCCAACAGCTTTCGTATCTACATTCAAGGTTGCACCAAAGTCTGTCGCATTAACATTGGCCGGAGTAAGCGTAGTACCCCACATATCCGCAGCCCCTCCATATGTAGCCGATGCCTCTGTGGTAGGCCAATTGGTTGCAGTATCACCCTTATTATCACCAGAGGGAACACCACCCTTTACAAGGTATGTCGAGACGTCACGTGTGTATTCTGTACCGGAAGACTTGGTACTGCTCCGCTCGATCCCAACTTCTACACCATCAATAGTAGCACCATCCGGAATAGAAAATCCAAAATTTGTTGCCTTTAAGCATGCACTCGTAAAAGTCCCATTAGTTACGGACCGTGTAGCATATGTATTGTCGCTTCCAGCAGCACTACTTGGGCTCGTCCAAGTATATATCCCACTACAATGAGTCCAATTTGTCTGATACGTTATATCCGTAATCGTCCCCGGACTACTCGGTCCGGCATTCAGCGCGAGAGCTGAAGGAATGAGTCGGGCAAAAAAACCAAATGGATGAGTATCTTCCTGAGTAAGCAACGACCTTCCACTTGAAACCGCCGCAAACTTCCCAGGTGAAATCTCAAACGTTGCCGATGTCTCTGTGCGCTTCTCGGGGATTTCTTTTGCAGTTGCAGGAAGGTTAAATTCTACGGGGTCTAAAAGGCCAATATCTCGAGTAGGGCTCTGCTGACTATTTTCAACGAATTCGGTATTCGATATCGTAATACCTATTAAAATAAGTGAAAAAAATAAACAAGCACCAAAAATCTTCACAAAAGGTCTGGAAATCATGAGTACAGTATACCCTAATTTACCCCCCCCCTGTTATGCACAGGGCATCATTGTTATCTTTTTCCACCAACTTCAGCGTACAGTTTCTTGAGTTCCTTTACACGCTTGCCCCAATCAACTTGGTTTAAGTCATCTTCTTCCATTAATACAGCCTTCGCTGCAGGGTATCCATGCTTTTTCTCCAACAATGTTTTATCAGAACGGCTTCCAACAATGATCCGCTTTGCGCGCTTCAGCAATTGTGCAAATGCAACGCGCGCGCCCAACATAAATGTGCGAACAAACACGTTACTTTCGCTCTCTCCCTTGGGAACGTAATGGAATGTCGTAATAATCTTTCCAGGGTACATGAATGGGATCAGCCCTTCCGGAGAGTGAAAGACATCCAACCGCGCAGCAGTTAAGAAGGAAGAGATTAACATATGGGAATATACAACGGGCAAATACTGACGGTAATGTACAAACGGAAAATGTTTTACTTCCACATTCTCACGTTCAAACTTCTTCGTGTTCTTGGTGCGACTGTCGAAGAAGAGCACCCATGTGTGTTCTTTATTGGGATCGGATTCAATCAGGTTCAAAATCAAATCTTCGGTATATTGAGCAATACGTCGGTCATACCGCTTATGTTCTTTTACTAAGATGTGTGCATCAATACCTATTCGCATACCCTAAGCATAAACCAGCTGGCCAGGATAGGCAAAACCACGCCTTTTCCGATGCTACGTATAAAATGCAATATAGGTGAGAAATAGCGTAAACACAGCAAGAACTAACGCAAATACCATCCGCCCATTTACATCTCCCCATACGTTTTTATCAAGATCTATTTTCATATCTCAAAATTTCTTATTTAAAAAATACGATATAGGTAAGTAAAAGCGCAATAACACCAATACTAAACGCAATCCCTGCCCGCACATTAGCCTCTCCCCACACATCTTTTTCTTGTTGAGTATTCATAACCCTAGTATACGAAACTTGTAGCCAATTACCAGTGCAATAAACCCGAATAATATATCAAACAAACGATACCGAATATTTGACTTCACACCGCGAGGCTGTATAGCTGGAATAATAACCGCAGCTCCAAACCATCCCGCAGAGAGATTAAGAAACACATCGCCGACAGTTGTAAAAACCATTGGATCAATAATCATATTCACATTATATCCGGCTTACTAATACCAAGGAGATCGAGTACGCGGCCAAGTACGTTATGTGCCGCAATAGCAATCTGAAGACGGCTTTTTTGAAGCACAGGATCTGTCTCAGACATTATAGGAGCTTCGTGATAAAACGTCGTGATTGCACGAGAAATATCATACGCATACACAGGCAATTGATGTACCGCAAATGAGGTTGCAATATCCTCCATCACTTCCGGAAATCGAAACAGTTCAAGCGCAAGAGCGGTTTCTGCTTCATTATCAATCACAACTTGCGACGTTAGCTCGGCAGGTAAATCACCTGGCGGCAAAATGCCTTGCACTTTTGCCTTGCGGATAATAGATTGCAAGCGAACATATGCATACTGTACGTAATATACTGGGTTCCGTTCACTCTTTTCTTTCGCAATATCTAAGTCGAGCGTCATATGGGAAGATAACGCATGCGACACCAAGAAGTACCGCGCTGCGTCATACCCAATCTCTTCAATTAAATCTTTGAGTGAATAGATATTTCCTTTGCGCTTCGAGAGCGACACCGTTGTACCGCCACGCGTTACCGCAAGAAACTGTACAATCATCATGCGCAATTTTTCAGTATCGTTTCCAAGCGCTTTGAGCGCCGATGTAAGCTTCGGTGCATGCCCTTGGTGATCAGCACCCATAAACGTAAAGATCAAATCAAATTCTCTGTCGAACTTATTTTGGTGATACGCAACGTCGGGCGCAATATACGCATACGCGCCGTTTTTCTTTACCATCACCCTATCCTGATCATCACCAAATTCAGTCGTCTTCAAAAATTCTGCGCCGTCTTTCACATACATCAGGTTTTTCTCACGAAGCCTTGTAAGTACTTTTTCAATTTCACCGCTATCTTTTACAGCCTGTTCAGAACTCCACACATCAAACGATATCTTCAAGTCTTCTGATATTGTTTTTTTAATGGCACCTAAGCACATCTGCATTGCCTCACGGCTTAGAGCAGAACGCAGCTGTTCATTATCCAAATCCGCTACTGTACATATTTTCCCGTCCTCTTCCCTATACCGCTCTGCGATTATTTTACCCATCTCCATAATGTATTCTCCCTGGTACAAATCTTCAGGAAAATCAATACTGTGTCCTTCTTGTTGAAGGATTCTTCGCAGCACAGATTCACCTAACCGGCCAATCTGTTCTCCGCCATCATTAATATAGTATTCGCGAGTAACGTTATACCCAGCGCACGTAAGAACATTGGCGAGCGTATCTGCAGAAAATGCAGGGCGTGCATTGCCAAGTGTAAGTGGGCCCGTAGGGTTTGCAGAAATAAACTCCATATTAATACTTTTCCCTTCACCAACATTGCAGGCGCTGCACAAATCTTCACGTGGCAGATCATCTAAACGAGACGCGAGGTATTCGCGACTAACCGTAATATTTAAAAACCCGGGTGCGG
>MHHP01000039.1:0-8967 GCA_001817055.1 Candidatus Andersenbacteria bacterium RIFCSPHIGHO2_02_FULL_45_11 | reverse complement strand
CGAAACTTTACCCTGAGCGAGCGGAGCGAGTCGAAGGGCTATAGAACTGGCATAGTGCCCGTGTTCCATATTTTCCGTACGTTTCACTACTACAATTGGCGCATCGTCACCAATAGTCAACTTGCTTGCCTCTCGAGCAGCTAAAATACCAGCCTCAATGTCCTTTTGGATAGCAGAACGTAAATTAACCATAGCCGTATCATACTACGGCATTTAGTTTTTTGCTGCAAAAAAGAAGCCTTCGGACTACACGAGGTAGTACGAAGGCGAAAATGAACAATCAATCAAGAAGGATCTCCCCACTCAAAATCTTGGTTACAACCAAAGTAGTGGCGGGAGTTAGCCAATCCTGACGATTGAGCAGAAGCTTAATTTCATCAGCAGACAAGAATACGGCACCCGCACCCTCACGAACCATAAACCTGCCGTCCAAAATCTTACTCTTTGCCGAGCAAATATGTAACGGCGTCGCTCGCATAGGATGAACAATCTCTGCAACAAGCCTGGCGTCGCCATTGAGTAGCTGAAGATGGAGTTCGCGCTCTGCATGACGTTTTGCTGCAGCAAGAGCATCCGCATCCGTAGCATCAATTCCACCCCCAAAGAAAGATAGCTGAAGAGTGCCCGCGAGAACATTACTATCTCGGAACTGAAAAAGAAACTTCCCATCTCTTCGCCGGAGAATCGTAAACACAGAACCTCGTTCACTGTTCATGGTGCTATCAACCTTTCCAGCAAAGGTGCTGCATTATGTGAAATGAAACGAACAAAACCAAAACCCCCCTTCCCTAGATACCACAAAAAAACCGCTGAAGCAATGTGGCTTCAGCGGCAAAAAATAAAACGGAATCGATTGAGCGCTATCGAGCCTGATCAAGCATGAAGTCGCTTACATCAGACTTGTGAAGTGCGAATGCAATCCAAAGCGCCCCGGAGATCCGCTCATGTTCAGGTGGCAATCCCGCAAAGATACAAATATCCTCAGGATCACAAACTCCCTCAACGCCTTCAATGAAAGTCCCAACACCTTTTGCAAAGCTAGACGGGAACCATTTGCATAGATCCAGCGTACCAACGAACTTTGCGAAGCCTACCAACACTTCAGTTGTGACAGTGCCTTGAATAGCAACTGACAAAAACGTTCGAGGCCCAGCAGGATACGCAGATACATGCCTGGGTGAAAACCTGTACCATTTTCCGCTCTGAAACTCAGGAATCTCGTACGGACAGTCCGATTGAGCAGATTCGCGCAGCCAGACATCAGGGTCATCATCTCCCAAATAATCATCGTTCATACCGAACTTCAGATCAGAGAGAAGCTCTCCCGAGTGTCCAACGAGCATCAGAGAATCCGCTGCTTCGTCATCACCATCACTACAACAATCCATGTTGCCTCCCAAAAAGGAAAAGAACTCTCGAGCACACAAATTACTGCTCGCATCATACAACAGGTGAAAGTTTTTGCTCAAGGGCTCGTGCCATGGCCCGCAACCTGCGAGCCCGTTGCCCACGAACGGTCTTTGAGCGTAGCGCTTGTCGAAGCCTGTCAGTAGCTGCGCACATTTGTGGCAAACTATCTGTGCGCAATGCGCATCGGAACAAGCTCTTGTACCCAAGAAAGACCTGCTTGGCTGTCATGTGAACTTCTCCTGGTAAAAAGAATTATTAGGCTACGCCCCAATCCTGCGTTCACGACTGAATCTTCTCTGCAAAATACTCAACGATCTGATTGCCAAAGCTTTGGTGCTTTCAACATTCTGAATTTTGGGGCGCAGGAGCTCAAGTTGATCAAACGTGAGCTGCAATGCTCCAAACCGTCTCAATAGATCATCGACACAATCAAGATATCTTTGCATGCGCAGAATGCGTCTCTCATTAACCTTGCTTTTATACGCTGCAATAGACTGAACGCGATCAAGATATTCCATAATTTCGGCAAAAATTCGATCGGGCTCTATCCGTATTGCAGCAATCAAAGCTTGTTCGAGCGAACGCCTCATTCCTCGCAAGCTTGTTGCTCGTTGCCCAACAACTTGTCGAGAACGAAGCGTCTGCGTAACAATGGCAATTGCAGATTCAATCTCCTTGGTACTTTCTGCAACCAATGCAGCACGACCAAGATTCATGCAGTCACGAAACGTGTCTTTCGTCGACATGCCAGCTTCTCCTATTTGAGTAAGGTACTGGAAGAACTATCGCTTCTTGTTCATACTATAATTTCCGATATTTTGCAAGAAAAAAGAGCCGTTTCTCGGAAAATTCCGAGGCGTGCTCTTGATAACGAAACGACGAATAGCTACTGGGCGGCGAAGAGGGGCATTGCAGCCTCAATCATCTTTGCCATTCTCCCGTTTTTCCCAAGCTTCCCCGGGAGCCGGAATTCAGTTTCTTCTTGAAGCTGCTTCCACGTCACCCAGCGATGCTCCGATGCTTCGGGGGTCGGAATGGGTTCGCCGGTGATTTCGCACGCTGCAACGAATGCGAGATCATGTGGCTTGTCCGCCGTTCCGGTATCGGCCTTAATCATCGGGAAAGGTCCGAGAATACTGGCAAAAAACCCTGGTTCGCATCCTCCAGTCTCTTCTCGAATTTCTCGCGCGAGACACGTCTGGAACGTGTCATCACCCATCTGGAATGTTCCTCCGGGCAAGTCAACAATGACGCCCTCCCAGTCATCGGGAAGCTCAGCAAGTTTTCGCTGTTTTTCCTGATCCGTCCTCACGTTCACGAGAATCCCAACGCTGTTCTGGTTAATAATGCGACCAATTACAGCAAAGAGTCCAACCTTGAATAGTGCGGGTCTGAATTCTGCCACGGCGAAGCTCCTTGAAACGAGGTTTTTGAATACTTGAGATCAAACGAACAGGAAGCACAATCAGCATGAAATAGTATACCGAAATGCATACTATTGTCAAGTAGCAAGGAAACGGCTACGATAAAACCATGAAAGATTACGCATACAACAAACGAGCAGGCTTTGACTTCGAGCTACTAGAAACGTTCGAGGCGGGTATTGAACTGCTCGGAGTTGAGGTAAAGTCAGTCAGATCAGGGCACATGAGCCTCCGCGGAGCGTTTGTCACTATCCACAATGGCAGCGCGTACCTTACAAACGCCAATATTCCCCCGTGGCAAGTAGCTAATAGCCCTGCATCGTACGACCCTACACGTTCCCGCAGACTACTACTAACAGCAGCTCAGTTAAAATATTTAATCGGCAAAATATCCGAACAAGGGTTCACCGTAGTGCCCGTTCGCGTATATCCGAAACGTTCTGTGATTAAAGTTGAAATCGCTCTGGCAAAAGGTAAAAAAGAGTATCACAAAAAAGAGAAGGAAAAAGAACAGGATATCAAGCGTGACGTAGAGCGGATGCTTCGAGGGAAGGAGTGACAACCCACCGAACAACGTGGATTACCCAATCAAGTTGGGTAATGACATTATCTCTGCTTCCAGCGTTTGAGTTTTACTACCCTTTCTGCAAATTCCGCTTCACATTCATGACGGTCATAATTGCGGCGCGCTCTTGTTCGTCTAATTTCATACGAATATATTTTATAACGCTTTTGAGCTGAGGCAGTAATACATACTCAAGGGCATTCACACGCCTACGAGTAACCTCGATTTCTTTTGCCAACAGTTCTGCCGTCTTCTCAATAGTTGCTAATTGCAGAAGCAACGGAAGAAGTTTTTGAAAAGACGCCAATGCAACATCCAACTCACGAGACGTCTCCCATACACCCGGCTGCTCATCTTTTGTAGTTAACGAAACGGTAAACTTTGGAGCCTTCACACCCATAATAATGCGCTCGGAAACTTCCAAAGATATTTCATATGGCGTAAGCGTACGTATTATGGCAACGGCCTCAGGCAGCATAGACGCCTGAGCAAGCACAAAATGCTTGAGCGACGCAAAAAGCAGCTCATCTACTTGGGCTCGTAAACTCTTCGCTTCGCGCACAATACTCAAAAACTCGCGCATGAGTCCATCGCGCTTATCACGGAGCAACTTATGCCCTTTTGTTGCGAGCTGTGTGCGCTTTTTAGTGCGCAACAGCTCCATGCGTGTTGGGTTAATCCGCATATTTCTCTATATACTCTACCTTCACTCGCTTAAGCTCGTTCTTTGGCAAGATAGAGAGGAGTCTCCAGCCTATTGCAAGCGTATCCTCTATCGTCCTATTTTCATCTACCCCTTGTTGTACAAATTCTTTTTCAAAACGCTGTACAAATTCTAGATACTTTTTGTCCGTATCGGTTAACGACCCTTCTCCTAAAATTGTCGCGAGCTCTCGCACTTCTTGTCCACGAGCATAGGATGCAAATAACTGATTAGCAACGCCGCTATGGTCTTCTCTCGTTTTTCCTTCACCGATGCCCTTTGGCATTAATCGCGAAAGCGATCCCAACACCTGAACGGGCGGATAGATTCCTCGCTGATGCAAATCGCGCGCAAGCACAATTTGTCCCTCTGTAATATATCCGGTCAAATCTGGAATTGGATGTGTTTTATCATCTTCTGGCATCGATAAGATGGGAAGCTGGGTAATAGAACCCTGCTCTCCTTGAATTCTACCCGCTCGTTCATATAGCGTTGCAAGATCAGAATACAAGTAACCAGGATATCCGCGCCGCCCCGGAACTTCTTTGCGCGCAGAGCTGACTTCACGCAGAGCTTCTGCATATTTTGTCATATCCGTCATAATCACAAGCACATGCATATGCTTTGTATACGCAAGATATTCTGCTGCAGTTAATGCCATGCGAGGCGTTGCGATACGTTCAACCGCCGGGTCATCAGCAAGGTTAATAAAGAGAACAGAACGCTCCATTGCACCACGAGTTGTAAAATCGTTGATAAAAAATTCTGCTTCTTCAAACGTAATTCCCATCGCCGCAAACACAATTGCAAAATCAATCCCACCCTGCCGCTTCGATGACGGAACGCTCGCCTGCCGAGCAATTTGTGCTGCGAGTTTGGAGTGAGGCAATCCGGAACCGGAAAATATGGGGAGCTTTTGGCCTAACACAAGCGTGTTCATACCATCAATGGTAGAGATGCCTGTTTGAATAAAATCATTCGGGTATGCTCGCGCTGCGGGATTAATAGGAGAGCCGTTAATATCGCGCATCTCATCAGGAATAATTTCAGCTTGTCCATCACGCGGCGCACCGGACCCGGAAAATGTTCGCCCCAATAAATCATTTGATACTGCAAGCTTGAGCACATCGCCCTGAAACCGTATGCGAGTTTCTGGAACGTTCATGCCAGATGTTCCTTCAAACATCTGGATAACAGCGCGATCATTATGTACTTCAAGCACCTTCCCACGACGCTTCTCTCCGCTTGCCATTTCAACTTCTACGAGCTCATCGTATCCAACACCGGATACATGCTCCACGATAAGAAGTGGTCCAGTTACGTCTGCTGTTGTTGTATATTCTGTAAGCATAGGTATGTGTTGTTATTGACTGGTAAGCGACGCAACTGCGGAATCAATAGACGCCTGGAGCACATCGAACGCAGTATCAACATCATGCTCGGCAATAAACTTGGAACGCGAGATTTCAGGCAATACGGAAAGAGCCAAGAAAGACTGCATAGAAAAATCTTGTTCGCGCAAGCGTGAATCTGCCTTCGTATAGAGCGTCAGCAAGAGCGACAACATCCGGTATTGTTTATGCAACGATGTAAATGTATCTACTTCATCGTATGCATTTTGTTGCAAGTAATCTTCCCGAATCATCCGCGCAATATGTAGCACCAACTGCTCATGTTTTGAGAGAGCTTCCAAACCAACGAGGCGCACAATTTCATCAAGTGCAGCTTCCTGTTGCAAGATACTCATCGCCTCTGCACGAAGCGTATTCCAACGATGCCCTGCATGCTCTTCAAAATACGAAGCCAGTTGGTCTAGATAGAGCGAATAGCTTGTGAGCCAATTAATCGCCGGGTAGTGGCGCCTATATGCCAGACGTTCTTCTAGCCCCCAAAACACCTTTACTACGCTCAACGTGTTTTGCGTAACAGGTTCTGATAAGTCTCCGCCAGGCGGAGACACCGCCCCAATTGCGGTGAGCGAGCCTTGCCTGCCTGGAGTACCTAACACATCCGCAATACCGGCACGTTCGTAAAATTGCGCCGTACGAGAGCCTAGGTACGCAGGGTACCCTTCATCGCCCGGCATTTCCTCTAACCTACCAGACATTTCTCGAAGCGCTTCTGCCCATCGTGACGTTGAGTCTGCCATTAACGCAACAGAATATCCCATATCACGGAAATATTCTGCAATTGTCATTCCTGTATACACCGACGCTTCTCGAGCAGCCACCGGCATATTAGAAGTGTTGGCTATAAGGATAGTGCGCTTCATTAAACTCTCGCCTGTTTTAGGATCGGTAAGTTCAGGAAACTCAAGAAGAACATCTGTCATTTCATTTCCACGCTCTCCGCATCCAATATATACGATGACATCTGCATCAGACCATTTTGCCAACTGCTGCTGCGCCACCGACTTACCAGATCCGAACGGCCCCGGAATTGCAGACGTTCCGCCTTTTGCAATCGGGAAAAATGTATCAATAACGCGCTGTCCGGTTACAAGCGGCGTAGTAGGAACCAATTTGCGCTGAACGGGGCGCGGAACTCG
Source organism: Candidatus Andersenbacteria bacterium RIFCSPHIGHO2_02_FULL_45_11 (assembly GCA_001817055.1). Taxonomy (GTDB): domain Bacteria; phylum Patescibacteriota; class Andersenbacteria; order UBA10190; family UBA10190; genus HO2-45-11b. The sequence continues at coordinate 2,317 of MHHP01000039.1, read as the reverse complement.
AATCGGCCAACGCTGCGCCAACCGCAGAGCATGTGTTCCGGACGATGTCTTCACCTCACCAAGCGTGTCTTGAACTGTAGATTGTCCACTTGCAATAGATATAAGTATTCCTGAAACATGCGGTGGCACCATAACACTATGAACAAGCGGGCCTTCTTGTACGGTTCCGATAATATCGCCACCTGTAACTTCTGATCCTTTTTCTCGAGTCGCGGTAAACTGCCATTTCTTATCTTCATCAAGCGCCGGTGCTTCTGCACCACGCGCAATAAAGGCACCATGCGACGCCTGAATTACATCAAGCGGACGCTGAATCCCATCATAAATCGCACCCAGCATTCCTGGGCCAAGCAATAACGATAACGGTGCACCAGTAGAAGTAACAACGTCGCCAGGTTTCAATCCAGACGTTTCTTCGTACACCTGAACGGAAGCCGTGTCCCCATGAAGCTCAATAATCTCTCCAATGAGTCCAGAGGGTCCAACGCGCACAACGTCCTGAATATTTGCCCCTCTCATGTCCCCGGCCACAACAAGTGGCCCCGAAACTTTTTCTATTTTCCCCGTTATATTCTTTGTTGTCATAGTGGTAAAAGTTTAATTAAGAAGCAAAGATGTCTGAACCGATTGCGCGTATCATCAACTGTTGCAAGTTATTCGCTGCCGTATGTGTTGGGCGGGAAGGATTGGCAAGAAGCATAATTGCCGGCAGCGCATCTTCGTTCAAAGACCGTATGGCTGCCAGGTTCGGCTCCGCAAGCGCTTCGTCCATAAAAATGATCTTGTACTCACCCCCCGTCTTCCATCTGCGCACCACCTCAAGAGCGTGAGTTGCGTCATCGGTCTCTTCCACAAACATACCAGAGAGCGAGAACCCAAGCCCAGCCCCCATTGGCCCAATATATGCGATGGGAGATACTACGCTACTCATACGCGTGCATGTGTAAGAGCAGCAAACATACGGGCAGTCTTTTTTACTTCCATCTCCCTAGTAATCCAATACGCAACTATGGGGTCATACCCAACCGGCTCAAAACGAAGTTCTCGAACAAGTGCAATTGCCCGCGAATCCCATTCTGATTCATAGTGCGCAACATCCGCATGCACACCACCCTTTTGCCAGGCCTTATCTGCAGCATGTCGGCTTTGTACGTGCTGCGCCAATGCACGCGTTAGAGGTGTTTTTGCAAGAGCGGTGAGTCGATCTTCCAATACGCGCCGCATAGACTCAAAGAGGAACGGCATATTCCATACTTGTTCGGCAATAGCCTTCTTTTGGGTTTGTACACACGCAAGCCAAAACCGAGATTCCTTTGATGCCACATACTCTTGAGTAAAGACCATGGCATACAGCATTTCATGGGTCAGCGTGCCTATATGAGTCGCATACTGTATATGCGGAACATTCGATGCGTACGCAATAATTGCCTGAGCCAAATGGAGCACATCGTACCGTGCGGCAATGTATGCAAGAATATCATTATCATCAAGACTGTCTTGCAACCAGGCAAATTCAGCTTCCAACGCACGCACAAGCGCATCCGGCACAGATGTTCCGTCCGACAGAAACACCGCATAGGGCGTAGACATAAGAACTTCGCGTGCCTCGCTGGCAGAAGATGCATGCATAATGCGAGTAATTTCATTGTCACCCAATAAGGATTTTTCCTTTTCCCGAATGACAGCGATGATAAATGGTGCTTCAGTGGTAGACATACATTATGCAAAGAGTTCTTTTGCAATCTCTGATCGATATGTTGCAAACAGGCGGTCCACAAGATACGGCAATGTAAGATTTACCTCCACACCATCGCCGCGGAACACAAGCCCACCATCTTCTTGCGGAACTATAGTTCCCCTCTTATCTGCAACCAATGCGCAAAGCTTGGTATGCAGTTCAATCTTTTTACTCTCGTCAAGAGTAGTGAGTACCTGCAATACCGCTTCTTTGGTGGCGATCAACTCTGCTTGCTTTGCCGCCAGCACCATCGACCGCCCCTCAAGCTCAGATTGCTGATGAATACTCTGCGCCTTTACATCAGCTTCCTGTACTGCGGCAGCAACAATCCCATCTTCGAGCGCACGAAGATCTCGTATCGCATCGTCATGAAGACGCCGTACAACATCAGTATGCTTGCGGACAAAACTCTCAACATCCGCAGCTGCCTGCCCCAATATTTTTTCTTTGAACGTCGAGAGTGACATATCACCTTAGGCGAGAACTAAGCCGTTTACGAGTAAAATGGTAATCAGAAGCCCTAGCACGGCATATGTTTCTACAATTGCCGCAAGAATAACTCCTTTTCCGCCCGCATCA
>MHHP01000038.1:19686-31052 GCA_001817055.1 Candidatus Andersenbacteria bacterium RIFCSPHIGHO2_02_FULL_45_11 | reverse complement strand
GACGTGGCATGCATCGCCGTTTCCGTTTGCCTGGACCCAAACTCGTTTTGCATACGAACTATTCAAAAACAAGCCGGATGTTCTATTTATGCCTATTCAGCAACTACCAATATTCCGGCCACGAAAGACGAAAACCGTAGCCGTTATTCATGATTTAGCATTTCATGAATTCCCTCAGCAGTTTCGGTATAAGGACTGGCTGCTCCTTCATACATTCAGCGCGCAGGTTGCCAATGAAGCCGATGCTATTATCGCCGTATCGCAAGCCACAAAAGACGATATCAAAAAATACTATGGGCGCGAACATAATGTGTATGTAGTGCATCACGGTATAGACCACACTCGGTTTAAAGTTTTTTCTGATACTGAGAAGCAAGACGGGCTACAGAAATTACAAGAAAAATATCCACAAATAAAAACTCCCTATATTTTATTTGTAGGTCAAATTCAGCCGAGAAAAAATATTGAGAGATTAGTCGAGGCGTTTGAGAAATTGAGTGCTGATTTCCTCCCCTCATATGAGGGGAGGCGACCTGCCTGCCGGACAGGCAGGGGTGGGGTAGAAGGCGACGAACGCACCCCCTCTCGCCTGCCTGCCGGACAGGCAGGCTCCCCCTTATCCAAGGGGGAGAAATACCAACTCGTAATCGCAGGCGGACATGGATGGAATAACGAGGAGATATATAAACGAATTGCACAGTCACCAGCACGAAAAGATATTGTGGTTACGAGTGCAGTGCCTGATGAACTACTGCCAGTGCTGTATGCAAACGCAGAAGTATTTGTATTACCCAGCCTGCAAGAAGGGTTCGGTATTCCTCTTATAGAAGCTGCAGCTTGTGGAGTTCCTCTTGTTACAAGCAACAGATCAAGTATGAAAGAAATTGCAGACGGTGTAGGAGTTCTTGTAGATCCATATAACATCAACTCTATTGCGGAAGGCATGCAAGAAGCACTGACACATCGCTCGGAATATTCTGCAAAGAGCGTGACTCTCGCACAAAAGTTTTCTTGGGATATTACAGCGCAAAAGACACTGCGCGTATTGAAGGAGGTTTACCCTGAGCATGGTCGAAAGGGGGTGGCAAATATATGATGTTAGAAAGTTTGAATCTTTTAGCTGTTATTGCTGCGGCTGTCGTAAGCGTAATTGTCGGATCAATGTGGTATGGGCCATTGTTCGGAAAAATCTGGATTAAAGAAATGGGCTGGACGGAAGAGGAAATAAAAAAAGGGAAAAATCAAAACATGAACAAGGCATATATCCTCACTATTATTGCTTCTCTTGTTAGTGCATTCGTACTTGGGCAAATTATTAGTGGTACAAGTACGGTAGGCGCATGGGATGGCGCAATGATCGGATTCTGGGCATGGCTCGGATTCGGAGTACCTCTTTTCCTTAGTAATGTACTCTGGGAAGGAAAGTCTTGGAAAATGTTCCAGATTAACGCCGGGTATCAGCTTGTTACGTGGGTTTTGATGGGGGCAATTCTTGGTGCGTGGATGTAACTACCCAGCTTATAGACGATGCCCCGCCGTATGGCGGGGTTTGACTTTTTTATGTGCTAGGAGCTTACTATATATCGTCTTGAATCTGGTTGAACACTCCAATCTATAATCCTCGAGTAGAAAGGGATGTATAATGAGAAGATATCTGCCCCCTCTGATGTGGATCGCTTTTTTTGGAGCTTGTGTGTATCTCATGGGGACAAAGCCAACTGGAGGTTGGTGGCTACTGTTTCAGCTACTAAACTGGCTTTTCATGCTCTTGTGCATCTTCATGCTGGCTGATTCATTGCATAAAATTGGTGTCGAGAACCGTAAACTTCGAGACGCCTTCATACGCAAAGTTCTAACCGGAATTGGGATACAAGAAGCCGAGAAAACATTGTCATACGAAAATTGTGAGAAACTTTTCGGAATTGTAACAGACGATCTATTATATCAAGAACGCGAAGTAATGCTAGCGTTCTACGGTAAATACAACGGCGACACTGTTAAGGTTTACACAATGGCGCATGAACTCGGAATGGAATTAGTTGAAATGCAAGAACTTCTGCTGATCGTGTTTGATAAGATGAGCAAACAATTCGCCACCTACACAGAGTTCGTACATAGTGGCCGCTAGTAACCAACCCAAACCCCTCGAAACTATTGAAGGAGAGTAACCATGAGTCGAGTCTGTTTTATGATTGCGTTTCTAGCGTTGTCGTCATTGGCGTTCTGGTTTGGCAGCGCCATGGCAGGAACATTCTTTTTCGGATTTGCTTTCGTTGGCATCCCTCTACTCTTCAAGCGACCACGTCAAATGCCCATTGAAATCAATCTTAACAAACCCAAAAGGTATTGACTGTACTCGCGGTAACTCCTCAAAACCTACATCGTGAAAACGCTGTAGGTGTTTTCTTGTTTGTCATTCCGGGCCTGCCTGTCCGGCAGGCAGGCAGGCAGGTGAAAGCTATAAGCTCATCAAAGTCCAGTTGGCACGTCGACGAATTCAACTCGTACTTCGAAAGTCTTTTGCAATAATTCACCGAGTGCTTTTACTCCCAATCGTTCCGTTGCATGATGGCCGGCAAAAATAACATTGGTGCCGGAATCTTTTGCATCGTTATATATTTCTGCCGTATCTCCTGTAATAAACAAATCAACTTTTGCATCAAGCGCCTCTGCGAATGCTTTATAGCCGCCCCCACCCGAACATACTGCCACAGTACGAATAATTGCAGGACCGAAGGGAAGCGATATACATTTGGTTTGCAATCCCTCATTTAGTATAGAAACAATTTCTTCCATGTGCTTGCCTCGCATAATCATGCCCGTATAGCTGCTGGATCCTTCGCCGTGTTTTGAAAAATCACCCGAAATCTCAGCGTTCAGAAGATTGAGAAGTTGTATGTTATTACCGATTTGCGGATGCTTATCGAGAGGTAAGTGAGAAGCATACAGCGATATGTTATTTTGGAGTAATACGTCTATACGCCTTTTTTCCCACCCTGCAATAGCAGGAGTGCCGTACCGCCAATAGTGTCCATGATGAACAATAATATATTGCGCTTCCAACTCCGCAGCGCGTATAAATAGTTCTTTTCCGGCAGTTACGCCGGTCACTATCGTATTCACCGTTTCTTTTCCTTCTACTTGTAATCCGTTAAAACTAGGGTCATCAATATCCGTAACTGGTAATATCTCATCTAAATACATTGTAATTGCATCTCGCTGTGCCATGGCACATAGTATACCATAATGATATGGAGTCAGTATCCGTAATTATCGTCAACTGGAATACAGGAAAGCTCTTGCAAGAGTGTCTTGAGTCGTTAGACAAACTACCCGAACGCTCACTGATTCGCCTTGTCGTCATTGTTGATAATTCATCTACTGATTCGTCTGTATCGCAAGCACAAGAAACCGCGGATCGCGCAGGGTTTACTATTCTTCTCCAAACTGAAAACCTGGGATTCGCAAAAGCAAATAATATCGGCATAGCTTATGTTCAGGAACATGGGGGAGCGGACGATCACATTCTCCTGTTGAATCCTGATACGGTTGTTCATCCTCATGCAATTGAACACATGATTTCTGTACTGGTATCCAAAGATACTATTGGAATTGTTGGCCCAAAGCTGCTGGAAGCAACCGGCGCTGTGCAGCCTTCTGTGCGATCATTCCCTACTCTTCCTGTCTTTATGTTATTGTTTCTAAAATTGCATCGAATATTTTCAAATACAGCAACTTGGCAGAAATATATACTGGCAGATTTTGATCATACAACTCAGCAATCCGTAGACCAAGTTATGGGCGCTGCATTCTTAATCCGCAATACAGCTATGCAAGCAATTGGCCCTTTGGATGAAGGATTTTGGATCTGGTTTGAAGAGGTGGACTATTGCAAGCGCGCAAAGGATGCCGGATTTGAAATACTATATACGCCGAGTGCAACAGTAACACATCATAAGGGCACCAGCTTTAATCAACTAGTAGGTTTGAAGAAAACAAAGCCGCTACTAGATAGTTCTCTGCGATACGCAAAAAAGCATTTGGGAGTAAGGACGTATATTGTTCTTTGTGTATTGTATCCCTTAGCCCTACTCATTGCGCTGCTTGCATCGTTTGACCACGCAAGGCAAAGAGAACAAAATAGCAAGAAACTGTGAAGATACATTTCAAACCTACCCCTCACCCTAACCCTCTCCCCATCCGGGGCGAGGGGAGCGTTGCACCGGAACTTGCATGGGGGATAATCGCGACACTTATTGCGCTATTTCTCGCGCTTTTCTTTAGCGTTGAAATTGGACTGTATGCACTAGGGTTTGCAATTGCTGCGTGGTGGGTATGGGAATCTCCGGAAGAGAGCTTCTTAATTCTTATTATTCTTGCGCCATTGTTACCGCTTCTCAAAGCAACACAAACTCTTGGGAATACCACGCTTATAAAGGACGTGATTATCATAATGCTGTTTTTGAAGACATTTTTAGCACCCTTATTAGAACAACGGCTGCCGTATCGTAAAAACCTGTTATTCGCTCCTATTGTTGCGCTTGTGGGTTGGTCGTTGTTTGAAGTCATCCAGGGCGGAAGCACGCTTGCAATTCTACGCTTACGAGAAATAGTGTTGTACATTCTGTTGTATTTCGGCGTTCTGTATCTTCCTCATACGAAGCAGATTATGCGTACTCGAACAATAGTTTTTTTGATCACTCTCGGAATTGTCATGCTACTTGGAATATTCCAGTTTTATTTCGCGCCAGATAGCACGGTGCTTCGGTTTGACCCGGTACGACAAATCTGGATTCCTCGTATGGCAAGCACCTTTGGGCACCCTACAGTATTTGCTGAATATCTTATTACCGGGGCAATGTTGATAGCAGGGCTATTACTATCAGACCGTGTCATTCCGGGCTTGACCCGGAATCCACGTCGTAAGATTTCACTGGGCGTTTTATTATGTGCATCAATTATTCTTATATATTTTACGTATACCAGGGCTGCTTGGATTGGATTTGCAGGCGGAGTTGTTGCGGTAGGGGTCGCATATTTCCTCCCCTCATATGAGGGGAGGCGAGGTGGGGTCGTTGCGGCACTTGCCACCCCCTCTCACTCCCCCTTATATAAGGGGGAGAAATCGCGACTGCTATTCATTATACTTATCCCGTTGATCGCTTTCACTATTGGTATATTTCACTTCACTCCCGTTGGCACATTTCTGCGCACTGCGATTGATCCAAGCTACGCAAGCAATGCAGATCGAATTGCGTTTGTAGTGCAATTAGTTTCTGAGACTTCGAATGCTGATGTGTTAGTGGGGAAGGGGTTGGGAAACGTGGTGACTGAACTTAGAAAAGGTGGGGATGTATCTGCTGTGGATATTGCATCCGGAGATTCTCGCACTGTACAGCTTTCAAAAGATTCAACGCTTGTAGATAATCAATACTTGAAGACGTTTATGGAGATGGGTGTAGTGGGAATTGTGTTTACATTCTGGCTATTTTGGAGATTTTTCTTAGCTGCGAGAGAAGCCTCGCCGGCACTTCGAATTCTAGGAATCGGGTTTTTAGTTTCGTTTATGATCCAAGCCCTGTTTGTAGATATTTGGGATGTATTCCCAACGAATGCGATATTCTGGACGTTGGCAGCCTTGATATCTTCTGGATCCCCGGGTCAAGCCTGCCTACCGGTCAGGCAGGCCCGAGGATGACAGACTACTAAAACCCTCTTTTTTTCTTCCGCCACATTTCGATTGCCCATAACTTCCAGTACTTCCAATTCAGGGGCAAATCTTGGGCGTGCATGTAATCAATCGCGTATCCACCAAATCCTGTTTTGAATATGGTGATACCTGTAAACGGATGATTAGGATCGGGTTTACCCTGAGCTTGTCGAATGGGAGCTATGCCCCAAAAGTTGTATCGCACTGCTCCTCGTCGCTTCGCTTCTTTAATTGCTTCCCATTGTAAAAGCTGCGCTGCGGGTACCGATACTTTCGTAGATGCACCATGGTAGTAAAAAACAGTGTTGCCAGAATGAATGAGCATTGCTGCGGCAACGTCTTTTCCTTGATAGTTCGCGACTGCAAAATACATCTTGTTCTCTTTTCCGAATATTTCCGCCTGGGATTGCATAAAGGATTTATGAAACGGAACAAATCCATGCCGATCTTTTGTCTGTTCGTATAACGGCCAGAAGCGTTCTAGGGTTGTAGGATCTGAGCTAATCTCAACAACTACTCCTTCTTTCTGCGCTTTTGTAATTGCATTGCGCGTTGTCTTACGCATTTCTTTTAAAAGGATTTCTTCTGATGTTGAAATATCAAGAACCCACGTCAGCTCTGCATGTACGTGCATGGGTGAAGGGCGAAAATTAAGATTGGAAAATATTCTCCCGTTTTCAACATTATTCTGAACAAGGGGGGCAATGCGTAATGTTACGGGTAGAGGGTAGATGGTAGATGGTAGATGGTAGACAGTGAGCTCTTCAAGTACTTGCTTCAAATATTTTTGGTCTTTTAAGATAGGTCCGTGGGGAATGAGGTAATGATTTCCGCGTTTTGCGTTCACTCTAATGACAAGCGCAATGGCAACAAGTCCATTCTCATTGTAGAACCCAAGCGTTTCAACCTGCTCACCATCTGCTTCTTGGATTTTTTTCCATTCCCAAGAATGCAAAAAAGTATTTGGCTTGGTATCTGCCAAAAAACTATTCCAAACTTCCTTATTCGTGATTTCCTGGATCCACATATGAGTTTATATATTCAATAATATTGGTGACTTGAGTATCGGTGAGAGCAGGGTAGGTTGGCAAATTGATTATTCTCTTAGAAACCACTTCGGCATTAGGGCAAGATCCCGGAATATAGCGAAACGCCCAAAAGTTACTAGCGGATGGCACGAGCGCTGCATCGTACCAATCGCCTAGAAGCATATGCTTTTCGCGCGCCTGCATCAGAAGCTCATCCCTATTTGCCATCTGCAACGGAAAACGCAGGTAAGGGTGCACTATATCGCTATTTCCAACACCCGGTGTTGGAATACGCAGTTCTTTGAGGTATCTGGCGGAAATGGTGAGGCGACGCTCCGTAATGTCATCTAGTTTTTTGAGCTGCTCAAGAAGTAGCATCGCAAGCGCAGGGGAATATGTATATTCAATATGCACTGGCTTTCCTCCTTGCCGCTCTTCGTACGATACCGCCCAGCTGAGTAGGCCGAGCTTTTGAAATGCAACTAACAATACCTTTCCTATTCCCAATACAAAGTACGAAGGGAGAACTAGCGAAAAGAGGATAGGATGAAGTAATTGCTGCAGCACCCATGAAGATGGGGGAAGACGCCTCGTATTTTGCATCGCCTGTAGTTGATGCGCTTTATTTTTATCTTTCGTAATCACCGCGCCTCCAAATACGGATGAAATACATTTATCGCGCCCAAAGCTTAGGATAGCCGCATCGCCAAATGTTCCTAACGGTTTTCCCTTGTATGTTGACCCTAACGCATGCGCGCAGTCTTCGATAACAACAAGGTTATGCTCTTTTGCAATTGCAAGCACTTCTTCAATTGGCCCTGGGATACCAAATGTATGCTGCAAAATAATAGCCTTGGTATTGGGCGTAATTTTCTTACGTATATCTTCAGGATTAATGGCGTAGGAACCAGGCGATACGTCAGCGTAGACAGGTGTAGCCCCAGTCCAGATAACCGGTTCCGGTACTGCGATGCATGTAAATGCCTGGAGAATAACTTCATCTCCTTTTTTAATATTGTACGATCGAAGAAGATCGAATATCGCTTGGCGTCCGGAAGAGGTAAGCGTGACAAAGTGATTCGGAAATCGCCCCGCAATGTTCTCTGCTGCCCGTTGCAGAACTCCATGGTCTTTCCAGGTAGATTGGACAAGGAGAAGATACCATGCAAGGCGTACGTCGTCGGAAGAAACGTTTGGAGACAGCGAGATTGCAATAGGCCGGCTCATAGTCGTTTGTCATTCCCGCGAAGGCGGGAATCCACTTCTTTGCTTGGATCCCCGATCAGGTCGGGGATGACAGCTTGGCGAATAATGTTTGGGAGCCTTCCCTCTAATACGACTACTGTTTCTGTGGCCATATCTTTTGCAATTTGTTGCGCTGTCACTTTGGGATCATTCATCCATACAACAATTGCAGCGGGAGATACTCCTAACCCTTTTTGAATATCTTCCCTATATGCGTCTCCATAGATATATACCTGTATTGGAAGGGGAGAAAGTGCTTTGCCAATTCGCTTGTGAACAGCAGGCCCTTCGCTTCCAAGCTCAATAATAGGAACCATCACGAGTCGATTATCTCCTACAGAAAGTTCTCGGAGGTACTCAATTGCATTCATTACCGAGGCTTCGCTTGCAGAGTAGCTGTCGTCGATAACAGTCGAGCTATTCTTTCCTTTCTTGAGTTCCATAGTTTGGGAAAGTACAGGAAGCGTAGCAAGTCGCTTTGCAATAACATCGTCCGATACACCAAGTGTCCGCGCCACAGTTACGGCCGCAAAAACACTACTAAGCTGCCCGTTTCCGATAACGGAAGCGTGCGTAAGTATTGGATTTTTTTCTTTGAGTGAGTACCAGACAACTTTTTTCTTAAGACCTTTTGCCTTTTTTACAACATTCTTATCATCTGCATTAAGAACAGCGATGCCATCTGTAGGGAGCGCATCAATTAATTCCCATTTTGCAGTTGCAAGGTTTTCAAGAGAACCAAAGAGAGCAGCGTGTTGGTTTGTAATTGCAGTTAGAACACCTATTTTAGGCTGAGCAAGTTGACATAATTCTGCAATCTCTCCCTTTTTATATGCGCCCATTTCTGCAATATATGTACTTGTTTTACTTGTCAGCTTGCTCAGCATATCAAGCGCAACTACATACGGAGAATTGCGATGCTCGCTTGTTGCCTGAACAGTTTTCGATGCTCCGCCGAGTATATGAAGCAGATATGTTTTTGTAGATGTTTTCCCAACACTTCCCGTAATGCCAACAACGGTAAGCGTATCAAACGAATTGCGAAGCTTTTTTGCTTGGGATATAACCCACTTTTTTTGAAGGGTGGCGGGGATAGTAACAAGAAATACAACACCTGCGATAATGACGGGCAAAAAGAATGCAAGCGTTGCCATTTGGAGCGCTACGAGGATATGTGGAATAACGAGGTATATTCCCCACGCGATACATGCAATACATACTACTAACGAGACAATGCCTGCGCGAAAAGTTAGAGTTGGGCGCATAACACCCTTTATACGAATGCGGACAGTGTGCCCAACAAGAATCAAAAGCAGGCTGGCCAACCCAGCATATTCTGCAGCTACTTCATTCTCCCGCAGCACAAGCATCCAGCCCATGCCCACAAGCAGCCCAGCTATAAGTGGCCAAGGATGCTGCTTAAGTGACCCTTCAGGCGAATCAATGTATTCGCGCATTCGATCAGCGCGATATTCTTTCCGCTGCCAAAGTGCGATTTGGGATAGCGCAACGAGGATTATATCCACAATTGCGAGCCCAATGATTGCTGCGTTTTGCATAGGATGTATCATACCATTATGAATCCTCGACTTACCATCCAAGTAGTAGGGTGGAATAGCTCACGCCACTTGCGCGAAACACTTGCTGCATTATCGGAAATTCCGTCAGAGCAGGCCGTAATTCGATATATTGATAATGGGTCGGAAGATCATAGCGTCGAAATGGTTCGCGATTTGTTACCAAATGCTGAAATTATACAACTTGATGCAAACACTGGTTTTGCGCGCCCACATAATCTCGGGTTTTCGAAATGCACAACGCCATACGTATTAACATTGGACCCAGATATTTCTCTTGTATGGGAAGGTATGGAAAAATTATTAAATGAGATGGATAAAAATCCAAAACTCGGCGCTGTGCAGGGGAAGCTATATCGACGTGTCCCTCCCCCTTACGAAGGGGGAGTTGGAGGGGGTGAATTGCAACGATTACGACGCACCCCACCCAACCTCCCCTTGAAAAGGGGAGGGGCTGTGCTGGACTCTGCAGGCATCGTTCAAACACTTGCATTAAACGGTAAAGAGCGAGGTTCGAGCGAACCAGAGCGTGGACAGTACGAACAGCCTGCAGCGCTGCTTGCAGTTACGGGTGGATGCGGACTGTATCGGATGCAAGCGCTGCGAGCCGGGAAAACGCTTGGGGTTAACGCTAAAACCCCAAGCGTTGAGGAGGCGAGCGAAATATTTGATAAAGATTTCTTCGCATACAAAGAGGACGTAGATTTGGGATGGAGATTAAACAAAGCGGGGTGGGAAGTGGGGTATATTCCCGTACTTGTTGGCTACCATGCACGAACTATGGGGCGACGAGGAATATTTAATTGGGGAATTACACCAGCGGCTATTTCTGGTCGCGTTTCTAATATGCGTAGCAAATATTCACTGCGAAATTATACCTGGATGCTTGCGAAAAATATGACGTGGAAACAAGAGATTATCCATGCACCGTTTATACTGATTCGCCTTGCAGTGTTTTTTATACTTTCATTATTCTCACCTCAACTATTTGCGGCATGGGGAGAAGCACATAGAGGTATGGGAAAGATACTAGCGAAACGTAGTGGAGGCGACGGGAAAACGCTTGGGGTTAACGGAATAAACCCCAAGCGTTGAGGAGGAGCCGTATTACTGCATTATATTAATACTTCAAGGGTAAGGGTTGAACAAAGAGGGTTGAACAAAGAAAAATCGCGTACCGGCCAAAAATGGCGAGTACGCGATAACAAAGGATCACACAACGACGATCACGCTTCTCGTTCAAGCAATTCGGCGGTTGTCATTTCGGCTGGTGCGGTACCCGAATCCTGCTCACACGGCGCGATCAGCTCGAGGACGATTGTGGCACTAATAAAAAAACGATTATCCCCGACCGCCAGGCCTGCAATACCGACATGGTCCGGGCCACAAGCTGACGATGTATTTACCACGCGATATTGAGGCAGAAGATCAAGTTTTTTATTGATCTCTTGCTCCAAACCTCCAATCGAGGATGCGGCAAAAGCAAGAATCTTAATTCGATTAGCCATTTTCAAAGAACCTCCCGTTTGCGTTTTGGTGTTGTTGCGCCATAATTGGCACAAGATAGGGCGATTGCCACTAACTCTTATGTATACTCCTATTTGGTATAATTGTCAAGTATGGCCAAACTTTCGATAATAATCGTTAATTATAAAATGTGGCAGCTTACGAGGGCTCTTGTGGAGTCATTATTAAAAGACGAATCTCTGCCAAAGGGCACGGAGATTATTGTTGTAGATAATAACTCAGGAGATGACAGCGTGTATCTACTTCGATCCGACTTCCCGGAAATTACGGTAATCGATA
>MHHP01000038.1:17792-19661 GCA_001817055.1 Candidatus Andersenbacteria bacterium RIFCSPHIGHO2_02_FULL_45_11 | reverse complement strand
GGGTGTGAACGTAGGAATTAAGCATGAAACAGGGAGCTATTACCTCGTGCTTAACCCTGACATGATTGCGCTCCCAGGTTCTGTAAAAACACTTGTTGATTTTATGGACGCAAATCCTGTAGTTGGAATTGCAGGCGGCAAATTAATTTCACCAAACGGAAAGCTCCAGTACTCCTGCTATAAGTTTTATACGCCGATGACAATTGTGTATCGGCGAACATTTTTAGGAAGAACTGCTGCAGGCAAAGCAAATACCCGAGCGTTTTTAATGAAAGATTTTAATCACAAAGAAGTTACGGACGTTGATTGGCTCATGGGCTCATGCCTTATTGTCCGAAAAAAAGCATGCGATGAGGTGGGCGGCATGGATGAGCAATTCTTTCTGTATTTTGAAGACGTAGATTGGTGCCGCCGCATGTGGAATGCCGGATGGAGAGTTACATATGTGCCACAATCAGTATTTTCCCATTTTCATCAGCGCAGCAGCGATAAAGGTGCGTTATTTGGAATCCTGTTTAACCGCCTTACGCGTGAGCATATCAAATCTGCATTCAAATATTTTTGGAAATTTTGGGGCGAAAAAACGCCGACGCGATAGTATCGATTTCTCCCCCTCGTATGAGGGGGAGCCTGCCTGTCCGGCAGGCAGGCGAGAGGGGGTAATAACGAACTGCATAACGACCCCACCCCGCCTCCCCTTATATAAGGGGAGGAAATCGCTTATACTTCTCCCATGCGTCATCAGCTGCCAGACGTAAAAATCGACCAATTTGAGGGGCCGTATGATTTGCTTATTGAGCTTGCGAAACAAGAGAAGGTAAAGCTATCTGAAGTTTCTCTTTCCTCTCTTACGCAATCCTTTATTGCATACATGGAACAGGCAAAGATTCCGGCTGAAATTGTGGCCTCGTTTGTTATTGTCGCATCTACGCTTTTGTTGATTAAAGCACGGCAAGTGTTGCCGAAATTAACCCCGGAAGAAGATGAGGAGGTCAACGATTTTGAAGAACGTATTGCGCTGTATCAAAAGTACCGTGATGCAGCAGAAGTGTTAGGCCTGCAGTGGAATACCCGCCCTTTATTGTCTGCACACTTTTTTGCAGAAGGGGAATATAACGTACCGACGCAAGATGCACCAATGCCAATAATCTCTGCCACACTACTTGCTGATGCAATGCGGGCATGCATTGGAAAAATCCCACCACCACCGCAAGTGCGTGCACATTTAACTCCACGTGGACGATCGCTGCGTGAACTTCTTACGCTATTTCAAGAACGGCTTTCTCGTACAACAACAGTTGTGTTCCAAGAAACTATGCGCCGTGCAACACCTCAAGAACAAGCAGTTTCGTTTTTGGCAGTTTTGGAAATGGCACGTAACCAAGAAATAACATTGGAACAACAAGAAGCGTTTGGTACACTGACACTTCACAAGCTATGAACACGCTCGCACAACAACTTCAGGCATTACTATTCACTGCGGGCGAAGCAGTGTCTTACCGCGACCTTTGCGAGCTGACGCACGCATCGGATGAGCAACTTGCCGCTGCAATCGATGAGCTTCGATCTTCGCTTTCCACAACCGGCCTTGCACTTATAACAACTGCTACCCATACACAGCTCGTCACAAGCCCTGATGTTGCAGAATTTCTTGCCCAGTTTTCTACAACTGATGAAAACGAGTTATCGAAAGCCGCGCTTGAAACACTCTCCCTTATTGCATACCGAGGCCCCATTACCCGCATAGATATCGACGTACTTCGTGGTGTAGATTCCCGAAGAATGGTGCGGCAACTTCTGCTTCGAGGATTAATACGACAACTCAAGATAGCTGGGCAGGCGTCACAGTATGAGATAACGGAAGAATTT
>MHHP01000038.1:4579-17761 GCA_001817055.1 Candidatus Andersenbacteria bacterium RIFCSPHIGHO2_02_FULL_45_11 | reverse complement strand
TATGCATTAACACAGGACGAAGCAGTGCCTGTCGTTCAAAAAGTTCCACGTAAAACCGGCGAGTCCATAGACGTAGTACTCAGTGCTCAGGCTGCGCTGGTATGGGACATTGATACAAAAACAATCCTGTACGATAAAAATGGAACTACGCAGCGGCCTATTGCAAGTTTAAATAAATTATTATCTGCGCTTGCAGTACGAGAACTCCTGCCTTCGTCTGAAACAATTGTAGAAATCCCACCAGACGTACGAGCAGCGCAACGTGCAGGTGCAAATATTAAGCTCCCCGTTGGCCAGCATGCAACCGTAGAAGAACTGCTTGCCGCGAGCATGATTCCATCTGCAAATGATGCGATTGTTGCACTTGCAGTGGCTTCTAAAAAATCAGAAGCGGCGTTCGCGACATATGCTAATGATTACGCAGCTCGGCATGGGCTCTTCCATACAAAACTTGCAAATGCTACTGGCCTACAAGGAGGGGACCAGTATTCCACGGCACATGACGTGATGAAAATGTTAACACTAGCGTATAAGGATCCGGTACTGAAACCATATTTATCTCAAAAAAAGGGGGTTCTTACTACGCAAGAGGGAACGGTGCGAACGTACGATTCAACAGATGAATTAATTGGAACGTACTTGCCGATTCTGGCCGGTAAAACAGGATACACTATACAAGCAAAAGAGAATCTTGCTATTTTAACTGTAGGGCCCAATGGGCAAAAAATTGGTGCTGTTATATTAGGGAGCAATAACCGTTTTCAGGATATGAAGACTGTTGTAGAGTGGATATGGAGAAACTATACTTGGCCATGATTGCATTTGCAGACCCATCTTTAGTAATTGACGTAACCCGCGTACTTGGGATTGGTACGCTGACGTTTCTTGTAGCATTTATTCTGACCCCATTTCTTACGAATATTTTGTTTGCATATAAGTTTGGGAAAAATATCCGTAATTCTGGCAATACTCCCGTCTACTCCAAGCTCCATGCAAAAAAAGCAGGTACTCCCGTAGGCGGAGGAATAATTGTATGGGCAACAGTGACACTACTTGCAATTGTATTTTGGATCATAAAAGAAATTTTCCCATCAACACTTACCGATGCGCTAAACTTCCTTACACGCCCACAAACACTGCTCCCACTTGGCGCACTATTTGCGTCTGCAATTGTTGGGCTTCTTGATGACTACTTAAACGTACGCGGGCTCGGGCCAAATGGTGGCGGCTTACGTATGAAGCATCGCCTCGGATTATATACGTTAGTTGCGGCATTCGGCGCATGGTGGTTTTATACCAAACTGGATTGGAGCATCTTACATGTTCCTGGCGTTGGAGATTTTGAAATCGGATGGTGGTATATACCTCTATTTATGCTCGTTATTGTTTCTAGTGCATTCTCTGTAAATGAATCTGATGGCCTAGATGGGTTAGCTGGTGGCATTCTTTTATTCTGCTTTGGCGCATACACGGCGCTCGCATTCGCAATGGGGCGCATAGAGCTTGCGATGTTCTGCGCTGCCATATCTGGAGGGCTCTTAACCTTCTTATGGTTTAATGTATATCCTGCGAGATTCTTTATGGGGGATACAGGGGCCATGAGCTTGGGTACAACGCTGGGCGTTATCGCGATGCTCACAAATTCTGCACTCGTACTTCCGATTATTGCATTCCCGCTTGTGGTGGAATCGCTTTCTGTCATCATTCAAATTATCTCGCGGAAAACACGCGGTAAAAAAGTATTCTTATCCGCTCCTATTCATCATCACTTTGAAGCACTCGGATGGCCAGAAACAAAGGTTACGATGCGGTTCTGGATTGTGTCCGCAGTATCAGCAAGCGTCGGGCTTGCAATTGGACTGCTCGGAATGGGCGGGATTTGACATTTACTATTATATTCGTATAATAGCATGTACTTCACGATGGTGTGAGGTATCGAAGTTTGCTTGCTCTTACACAACTATATATAAAGGAGAGATGCCTTGGCAGCACAACAGAAGAAACGCCCATGTGTATTTGCCAAACGGCAAATACCAAAACACCCCAACACAATAGCTGGTCTTGTGCGACACCTCACCACTGTGATTCAGAGAATCGCAAAGGACTTAACCGGCACCCCACTTGGATATCGTAACGGAAGAACGAGGCGAGCACTTGAGTTCGCAATTGATGATCGTGCACGCGTACTAGATGCTTTAAAAAACGCATCTCCGGTACTGCACCAAAAGCTTGTTCGTGAGCTGGGTATGGTCCAAAATTCCTAACCAAAAAGGTATGTACCAATGTCGCAATCACTACTTAAATGGCATGACATGGCTGGCAGAGACAAAGATGCTTCCCGATCCCTCCAAAAGTCTGCAGTAGAAGGAGTTCTGCTCCACCTTACTGCATCTCATCGAGTTGCCCTTGAAATGCTTGAGAAAAGTGTTTCTCAAACGGTTGCTGTAACTATGGAAGCAGCTCAGCAACGCCTCGTAATCGTTTTAGAGGATGATCCTACCAAAGCCACTTCCCGAAAACGGGTGATTTCTGCGGATCTACAGTTTACTCGTGAAGAGTTTGGCAGTCTGCCTAATTGGGCGCAAAAACTTGCAAGCACTTGTCCGGAAATAGCCACGAAGTATGCGGATAAGCACATCAACTCAATTCGAATTGCGTGGGGCGTTGCTAAAGAGTCTACCAATGGTGATGCGGTGGAACAAAAGCTGCAGTGGCAAATCAGACTGTTGGATGTAACTATGTTTCTCCAGCAACTTGTACTCCAACTTGCCGATAAGGCACTATTGGAACAAATCCCGTCTTCCATACGCGGAGGTATCGGGCAAGAAGTTGCTCAGCAAGTCACAAGCCACATTCAGTTGCTCGATTCGGGAACGGTTTTGAAGGCAGAGCTTCCTACTATTTCAGATCGGAACAGCGAGTTAGCACGCAAACAGTGGGAAGATGCGATTCAAACTGTATGCACGTATGCGCTCCCGTTTTCACGAGAGCGTGCACGGATATTGGATCCTGGTAAATATGCTGCCGAAGATCCGCGTGGAGATCGCCTTATAAATATTGACCCTATGTGGGCACGTGTCCTCAAAGGGCCAACCGTCAAATCTCTTCCGCTCTTGTTTGTATCCGGCAGCAGTATCCGGATCGTGAAGCTCACGCTTCCACGAAAGCACGCCGCGGGCCACAAGCATACGTTTACGGCTACATACCTTGTATTACCCGTGAGCAGAGAATGGATTAATAGCTTGCCCGGTACCGTGCAAGAAAAAGTGCAATGGTGGAAAAAGCCCGACGTGCTTGCAACGCAAGAATTATTGGTAGGGAAAGGAGCTCTCAAGAAAAGTGCCAATACTCTTGTTATTCCTATTTCTGCCGGCAAAAAGCGTTTCTTTAACCACATTCTTCCTGCTCTGCAGCGGGGGTTCCCTCTGCAGTGGCAGCGAATTGTGGGACGAAGTTATCGAAGACCCGCTACTCATCGAAAATGGTTTGCCCAACTTACGATTGGGTACACTAATCCGTCTTCCTTACCAGAAATGGCACTAGGGATCCATTTTGGTATGAAAGACATCCTCTGGTGGGCTCTTGCCGATAAACAGGGAAATATCCTCAAGGATGGATCGATACCGGGTAATTCCATCCTTGATTTTTCACTGCAAGAAAAAGGGAAGATTGAGAGACAACAAAAAGCTGGGAAAAATGTTGCTGGGAAAAAGTATGGCAAATCGCTCCTCAATGCAACATACCGAGTTGTGAATGGAGTCTTGGAGTTTAGCAAAGGAATTTCAGCAGAACATGCTTCCCAGCCTATCGGGCTTGGATTGGAAACGATTCGGTTTGTTGACAAGGCATCTGGATCTTCACCAGTAAACGCTCGTCATTCCAATTGGAATTATGGACAATTATCTGGAATCTTTGCCAACAAGGCTGGCCCTGCTGGATTCTCCGTAACCGAAATTACTCTGAAAAAAGCTCAACGAGACTTGTCTGATGCAGAGCAAGCACGTGTCCTCGCCATCGAGGCAACAAAACGGTTTGCAAGTCGAATAAAACGACTCGCAACAAAAAGAAAGGATGACACTTTGTTCGTTTAGTTTGTGTATTATGCGCGATAGCGATTGTCTTCGGACAATCGCTATTTTCTTTTTTTGCGATACATATTGCAACTCCAACTATGCCCCCACGGATACTGTTTCGGATGTCATGGAACTGCTTGCTCTACACAAATTGCAAAGTGATGCAACTCGAACGATACCATTTCTCGAATAGGAAAACATTTTCCATTATACATAACAGGCATTTCCCATTGCTGTTCCAGTTTTTTGATAAGTCGAGCTATATCAACTGCAGACAATGCGTTATGTGCTTGTTTCTTTTTAGTAAACAATGCTACCACGACAGAATCCACCACAGGTTGCCTATAAAGCTCCATTATATCGTATACAAGCGGATCGTGATTATTACGCTCAATGTGAAAAATACCAATTTCCGGCATCAGCTTCGAAAATACAATTTCTTCTCGTATTTTTCGTGCTAAAAATGTATACCCTATATTAAACGCAATATTATAAGGATCTTTTGCGTGCGGATAGGTACGTTTCCAAGCGTCATCGTTACTATATATAAGAGTTTCTACTGCTTCCCAATACAAATGGGCTGCCCTCGCTTCAAGGAGTAATATTTTTCTACTGGAATCTACCGAGTCGGTAGTAATTTCTTGAGCTATTGTTTTATTATAGCTTAATGCTTTTTGAATGACATATTCTCGATTAGGATATTTTCTGTGGTATCGCAATAGTCTTCGAAGTAAACAGGCGCAATTATGGCACTTGTTACTTATAATATTCTTTGCGGTGCTTAAAAATGCTGACGTGTGCCGATATTCAACCTGGGCAACAATCCTGAATCCATTATGACTCTGCTGAAGCATACTGTTGTACTATATGCTATGTAAAAAAGTTGTCGAGCAAGAAAAAAGCGGCCTCCGTTAGGAAACCGCAACTATTTGAACTGTGCTGACTCGAGTTTGGAAGGTTACATGCGAATGATTTAGCATTTCGATTTACTGCCACTTCTCTCCCCACTGACTCGAGTTTGGAAGGTTAGTGAACACGCAAAAAAACTCATGCAGCCTGCCACTTCTCTCCCCACTGGCTCGAGTTTGGAAGGCATATGCCAATGCTGCTGCAGTTGGCTCATTTTGCCACTTCTCTCCCCACTGGCTCGAGTTTGGAAGGGAGCGTGGCGCGCACTGCATCTTTTACATATTTGCCACTTCTCTCCCCACTGGCTCGAGTTTGGAAGGTCCCGTTTTTCTTGGCTGTAGACGATTCTTTCGAGCAATCCAGAACATTCATGGGGAGAAATACCTTCTACATGCCAGAATATGGGGATATTCCGCCTCAGGCCTTCCAAAAACAAAATGGGGACAGATACTGAGTATCTGTGTTGCCAGAAATTTGCGCTAGTATCGTTCACTTCCTTCTGCCGGATTGGGGGTTTGATGCCCATATCCCTAGCGGCAGGCCCGTGCGCTACGTCCGCTTTCGCGGGGGCCATCAGAAGAGCGAATTCATATTGTTAACGATCAGTAAGCAATGTGTACCAAATGGTTGAAATAAAGTCAAGAGCGGTATATAGTTTTTCCATGAATGTGTTAGTTCTCGGCCTGGCCCTTCATGGGGGAGCTATTGGAACGATTGAAGGGCTTGCGAAGCAAGCCTGCCTGCCGGGTAGGCAGGGCGCTACTATTACTATTTCAGATACAAAGACAGCAGAACAGCTCTCATCCTCGGTTGAAAAACTTAGGGGTATTCCGAATATTACGTTCCATTTTGGAAATCAGGATGAGTTGAGTTTAGATGGCATAGATATGTTGGTGCGTAATCCTGCAGTACCTCGCAAAGCGCCTATTATAGAACGTGCCCGAGCCGCTGGTATACCAGTTGAACTGGATAGCAGTTTATTTTTTGTGCATTGCCCAAGCCAAGACGTAATCGGCATTACTGGCTCCAAGGGGAAAACAACTACTTCAAGTGCAATTGCGCATGTGCTCGGAGCGCTTGATCGAAAAACGGTTGCAATTGGTATTGATGGAATATCTCCACTTGGGATGCTTGAAGAAATTACTGCAGCCACTCCGGTTGTATTTGAAATTTCTAGCTGGAGGCTGGAAGCGTTGCAAGAAAAAAAGATCAGCCCACATATTGCGATTTGCACATCGCTATATCGCGATCATTTAAATACATACTCATCGTTCGATGAATATATAGAAGTAAAGAAGCAAATTATCAAAGATCAAACCAAGAAAGATATTGCAATTTTGAATGCAGACGATGAGCGGATTAGGACTTGGGAAGATGCTGTGCGGGGGCAGTTGTATTGGTATTCGTTGAGGCCATTACAAGATGGTGAAAAGGGGATATGGGTAGATGGAGACGACGTGTTCGTACGCACCCCCACCCCCGCTGCGAGCGGGGACTCCCCCTTATCCAAGGGGGAGAAATTCTGTTCCGTCTCCGACATTCCTCACCGCGCACCGCACGAACTGCGCAATAAGCTACCGGCGATTTTGATTGCATTACTTCGGGAATATTCCAAAGAAGACATTCTTGCTGCAGTTGCAAGTATTCCCGATCTTGCACATCGCTTGCAACTGGTACGCACTGTGAATGGGGTTGATTATGTAAATGATTCTGCTGCAACCATGCCAGATGCAACTATTGCAGCGCTATCTGCATACTGCAATAAACCACTGATTTTGATTATCGGCGGAAGCGATAAGGCTCTAGAGTTCGAAGAGCTTGCACAGGCAATTAAAGCATATCCAAATATTAAGCACCTCATATGGCTGCCGGGTACTGCAACAGAGAGAATGAAAGCAACTGTTATTCCTACTACGAACGCATCATCACATGACGCAGCAACAATGGACGAAGCTGTTCAAACTGCTGCAGACTTGGCACAACCTGGCGATACCGTTCTTCTATCCCCAGGAGCCACCAGCTTCGGATTATTTCTTCATGAATTTAATAGAGGAAATGCGTTTATTCGGGCAGTTGAATTGTTATAAACACTCTTGCATTTTAGAACAATCAAAGTACAATAACATCAAGATTGTACTTTCGCACCTTTCGCAAAAAGGGTCACTCATATGGATATTCGATATCTTGGATCTGCACTACATGTCGCCAGGGTTATAAGGCGCATGACGCAACAAGATGTTGCGGGTTTTCTAAGTGTCGAACTCGATAAACCAGTGGCACTTCATGACATACAAAATATTGAGAACGACGCATATGTATTTACCCCTGAACTTCTCGCGGCATATTGCAAAGTACTAAGGATGCCCGAAGCAAAGATACTAAAGTGCGCACAAGGAATCGAAAGAGACTCCGAAAAATCAGAAGAGGAACTACTTGATGAGCTCATTAACGAAACCGAGTACAGGATATGGAGAATAGAACAACAAGAAAAAAATGAAGCTGAGGAATAACCTTCAAACATTTCATCCCCCCTAGTACATCGGGGGTTCTTTTTTTCTAATCAAATTATTCATACGCGCTATAATGCGTCTATAGGCCGTAAGGACGCAATTCTAAGGAGAAGCCTTGGAATGTGGCGTAACGTGTTATAATTCTTTATATGCCTTCGCCTGCGAAACACGCGGATTTAGTTCTTCTGATTACTATTTTTGCGCTGACTATGTTTGGGCTGATGATGGTGGGGTCGGCGTCTTCTGTATTAGGTGATTTGCGTGGAGATCCGTTTTTCTTTTTTAAACATCAACTCATCTACGGAATTGGGTTTGGATGCGTAGCATTTCTTGCAGGCCTCTTTATTCCTTATGGAAAACTACGAGCATTTGCCGTGCCTGCTATCTTATGCGTAATCGTACTGCTTATTCTCGTATTCGTTCCCGGCTTACGATTGGCGTCCGGCGGTGCAACGCGATGGATTGGAGTTGGCTCTTTTACTATTCAACCTAGCGAGTTTGCAAAGCTAGGCATCATTATTTACTTAGCAGCCCTACTAGAGCGAAAGGGGAAAGATATTCGAGACTTTAAAAAAAGTGTTGTTCCGTTTTTAATTATCACGTCCATTATTGCGGTCCTTATTATTTTGCAACCAGACATTGGAACATTATTTGCCGTTGCGGCAATTTCTCTTACGATGGTATTTGCTGCAGGCTTCCGGATTCGCCATTTGTCATTCATTGGCCTGTTGGGATTGGCAGGATTTTCCATATTAATAAGCACCGCGACATATCGACTCAATCGGCTGTTCGTGTATTTACACCCTGAGCTTGATCCGCAAGGCATAGGATATCAGATTAACCAGGCACTGCTTGCAGTGGGGACAGGAGGCTTATGGGGGTTGGGCTTTGGAAGAAGTCGCCAAAAATATACGTACTTGCCAGAACCGATGGGAGATACTGTTTTTGCTGTAACGGCAGAGGAGCTTGGATTCTTTAGAGTTTTACTAGTATTGGGCGCATTCGCCCTGATTGCCTATCGCGGATATAGCATTGCA
Organism: Candidatus Andersenbacteria bacterium RIFCSPHIGHO2_02_FULL_45_11; assembly: GCA_001817055.1. Lineage (GTDB taxonomy): Bacteria > Patescibacteriota > Andersenbacteria > UBA10190 > UBA10190 > HO2-45-11b. The sequence goes on along the minus strand of MHHP01000038.1, from coordinate 9,232 downwards.
GGGAAAGCGCCTGATATGTTTGGGCGGCTACTGGCAACGGGCATTACCTCGTGGATAACAGTTCAAGCATTTGTAAATATTGCATCCGTACTTGCCATTACACCCCTTACTGGAATTCCACTTCCCTTTATCAGCTACGGGGGGACAGCGATGGTGAGCCTCCTATTTGCTTCGGGAGTACTTTTAAATATTTCGCGGTATACTTCTGACTAGCTATGCGAATTGTACTTACGGGCGGAGGAACGGGAGGGCACGTGATGCCATTTGAGTCTATTATAGAAGCACTGAGGACTTCACACGTAACCGATAAAGCGTCACTACCGGATTTTCTAGAGCCGAATGAGCTTGAGATTTTTTTCCTGGGCGTAACAACACCAGAAGGCGAAGTGCTGTTTAAACAATACGACGTACCTGCTTACCATATCCCGTCTGGTAAACGACGCAGATACTTTTCGCTCAAAAATATTATTGATGCCACCTACTACCTACCACTTGGCATTGCAATGGCGTTTTGGAGAATGTGGAAGATTATGCCAGATGCAGTGTTGAGTAAAGGTGGATACGCAAGCGTACCTACATGCCTTGCGGCAGTGTTGTACCGCATTCCTATTTTATTGCACGAATCAGACGTAGTACCTGGCTCATCAAACATGTTCCTTGCGCGCTTTGCTTCTGCTATCACGCTTGGGTTTGCTGTTGCACGCGAATATTTTGCTGCATGGCCCTCTAAATTATTTGTGACAGGTACTCCAATACGGATGTTCGTATCTGCAAACCAAAAAGCGACTGCAAAACAATCATTTGGATTTTCTCCCGATACGCCCGTTCTTTTAGTAATGGGTGGCAGCCAAGGAGCCGAGCAGATTAACGAGGCACTGCTTGCGTGCATTGCCGATATTGTGGAGCACACTGCCGTTATCCATATTACTGGGCAGTTGCATTACGAAGCTGTTACTAAAGTTGCTGCTGAATTTCTTGCGAATTCTTCGAACAAAACGAGGTATAAGCCATACGCATACTTAACAAACCAGATGACGATGGCATTGTCTGCAGCGGATGCAGCGTTAACTCGTGCAGGAGCATCCAGCCTTGCAGAAATTGCTCGGCTTCGTATTCCGTCGCTCATTATTCCGCTATCATCTTCTGCAAACGATCATCAGCGCAAGAATGCCTTAGCGTTTGAAGCGGCGGGAGGTGCGCTAGTGCTTGACCCCACTAACGTGAGCCCAAACCTGGTAAAGCAAAGCGTTGTACGGCTTGTTACAGACACAGAGCTGCGTGCCACGCTTGCAACAAATTTGGAGGCCCTTGATTTCCCCAATGCTGCACTCGATATTGCAAAGCTTGCTATGCAGCTTGCCAGCGGCTTTCGGCCCGCGAAAAAATAGGGCATACTCCCACCATGAGAACATCTCTTTTTCTTGGCATTGGTGGGTCTGGCATGCGCGGCCTTGCGTATCTATTAGAACAGAAAGGCGAAACCATCATCGGATACGACGACAATTCACATAATACGAAGTGCTCACTAGAAGAAGCTGCCTCTGCGCTTACAACTTCTGATCGAGTTATCTATTCAGATGCCGTGCCAGAAGATCATGCACTAAGGATGCAGGCGCGCAAACATAGCGTACGTGAGGCTTCATACCAACAAGCGTTGGGAGAATTTTCCGCTAACTACACAACCATTGCAATTACAGGTACACACGGAAAATCTTCTACTACTGCATTTTTGGCACACATTGCAATCGAGAATGATATCGACCCAACAGTTCTTGTAGGTGCGAATATGCCGACGCTTCCAGGCGAGCACGCAAGAGTTGGAACAAGTAAATACTTTATTGTTGAAGCAGATGAATATCGACGCCACTTCTTAGAACTAACTCCGGCACATATTCTCATAACATCTATAGATTTTGACCATCCTGATGCATTTTCTTCAATCGAAGATACCGAGCACGCGTATACGGAATTTATTGCTCGTCTGCAATCAAGCGGAACAGTGATTACGCCACAACACGTACAAGAGCAGCATCCGGGCGTTGCTTGGCCAACAGATACTATGGCAATAAAAGAAGACGCTGCACGCGACATTTCAGTACCACTACCGGGCAATCATATGCAGATGAACGCAGCGCTTGCATGCGAAGCGGCAGTATTATTGGGAATTAATCGCGATGCCGCTCGAACATCTCTCCTTACGTTCCCTGGCCTTTCCCGCAGATTCGAATTGCTAGGAACGTACGAGGGAATTGAAGTGAGGTCCGACTATGGCCACCATCCCACCGAAATTACAGCCACGATTGCAGGTTCCCGCATAGCACGGCCAGATGCGCATATTATTGCCATTTTTGAAGCACACATGCCGCTTCGCCTGCATACATTTTTCAATGAATTTGCAGATGCACTATCTACTGCCGACAGCGTTATTATTGTGCCCCCGTTCGTTCCCGCAGGGCGTGGCAACTCAGATGCAATGCGAGATACACTACGCCTGCGAGATACTCTTATTGCACGCAAAAAACAGGTTACATATGCAGCAGAACTACCAGAGCTCTCGAGCGCCTTACAAGAACATCTGAAAACATCCACAAAACCAGTTCTTGCCATCGGATTTAGTGCAGGGTCCCTAGATGAAGAACTTCGTAAAACTGTCAATAAACGCTGACAAATAGGCCCAAACCCGCATTGGACAAGTTTCTTGCTAGTACGTATAGTTACTGGTTATATCATATCTTATTGACAATATTTATGTCCTATGCTACAAAGGTTCTTATGAACACAGAAATAGAGTGCCTAGCCCAGCCACAAGTCAACTTTCATGAGTTGACGGATGCTGCATTACAGGCCCTTGATTCCCGTTCCCGCGACATTATTGTCCGCCGTTTTGGCCTTGGGAAGGACGAAAAAGAAACGCTAGAAAGCATTGGAAAAGAATATGGCATCACCCGTGAGCGAGTACGCCAAATTGAAGCAAATGCAAAGAAAGAGCTTACCGCAATGAAAGATTTGTTTGTAAGCATCGAAAAGTTGCTCTTGAACATGTTCCAAGAACATGGCGGGCTATTGTCTGAAGACCATGCAGTTTCTATTGTCCGAGACACGGCAAACGCTGATGTTTCTGCTCATACCATGCATTTCTACCTGACGATTTTGCCACAGTTTAGCGAAGGTGTCGCAAATAACCTGCTTGAAACGCATTGGAAACACGCTGAATCGTTGCACGACAAGATTGAATCAATTGTACTTACCGCCATGGACGTACTGAAGGAAAAGAATGCTCCTATGGCACTTGCAGACCTAGTAAGCGCGGTTGAACAGAAATTACATGGCAGCGTTACACATCCGCACATCAATGCTGCACTTACTGCGAGCAAGCATATTTCTCCTACAGCATTTGGCGACTGGGGACTCATCGGATGGGCAGAAACTTCTCCTCGTGGAGTTGGTGATAAGGCATTTGCAGTTCTACGCCGCCGTGGAAACCCAGCTCATTTCCGTGAGATTACCACAATGATCAACGATGCAAAGTTTGACCATAAAAAGGCAAACCCTCAAACAGTTCATAATGAGCTGATTAAAGATGGACGATTCGTACTCGTTGGCCGTGGGCTATACGGACTGAAAGAGTGGGGCTACGTACCGGGCACCGTTGCCGACGTGTTGGAATCTATTCTGGAAACAGCAGCAAAACCAATGAGCAAGCAAGAACTTGTTGATGAAGTTTTAAAGCAACGCATCGTAAAGAAAAATACAATTCTTCTCTCGTTACAAAACACCAAACGATTTGATCGCGCAGGGAAAGACTTGTATACACTCAAGAAATAGTTTTTATAGTACAATGCAAGGGTATGCTATATACCTTTGCTGACTTCGCGCAGCAATTTGGCCCCACCATCTTAACGCTGGGGTGGCTTTTGGTAGTTTGGATGATTTTCTGGATTGCATGGAAAACGTATTTAGTGATGAAGATGGTTGATTTTGTGAGCGCCATTGAATGGACGTTCTATGAAATTAAACTACCAGACGAAACGGAAGAAACGCCGAAATCAATGGAAGTGCTGTATGAATACGTGGGAGGAATTCACAAGGGCCCTGACTTTAATGAAAAGTACTTTGATGGATATCTGGAACCGTGGGCAAGTTTTGAATTGTACTGTACCCAGCAATCGGTGAGATATATTATCGTTGTCCCTACTGCGCACAAGCGCCTGTTTGAAGGAATTATATACGGACAATATCCGAAAGCAGATATTCAAGAAACAGAAGACTACACTCAGCGATACAGCTACAAAGACTTGCGCAAGAAATACGAAATGTGGGGATCGGATGTGATACTTACTAATGATGATATCTTGCCAATAAAAACATACCCCCAGTTCGAAGCGAAGCTTGCGGAAGAAGTGCCATTTGTAGACCCTATGCAAATTATCGTGGAGGCGCTTACCAACGTGGAAGCGGGAGAAGAATTCTGGATTCAGGTGATGGTACGTCCGTTAGATGCGGCCATTATTAAAGATTGGGAAAAGCGCGGAGAAAAAGAAATTGCAAAAATCTCCGGCCAAGCAAAGAAAGAAAAGCCGGGCATGTGGGAAAACTTCAAAAACTTTATGCTTGCCGTTCCTGGCGAGATACTCTCCATACTGTTTCGAGGGC
>MHHP01000038.1:231-4535 GCA_001817055.1 Candidatus Andersenbacteria bacterium RIFCSPHIGHO2_02_FULL_45_11 | reverse complement strand
AAAAGCCGAACATCGCAAGAGGATTTGGTGTATTTAAGCAGTTCAATGCGTGGCACTTAAACGGTTTTGCGCCAGATGCGGAGACGAGAACAAATAAACCCAACTTTATTTTTCGTGATCGACGACGACTTTGGCGAGAGAAGAATATTCTTCTCAACTTTCAATGGCGTGATTTTTTTGGAACAGATTCCGGCCAAATCATGAATGCGGAAGAGCTCGCAACGCTGTATCATTTCCCTGTGAAGTATGTATCCTCCCCAAGCGTGCAGCGTGCAAAGGCTGGCCGCCAGGCTCCGCCTGCAAATCTACCCTATGCATAACCTTGTATGAGCAAAGAAGTAACAGTAGTTGGGCAAACAAATTTCCGCGGGCAGCGCCGAGCGTTTGGGCTGTACATTGATGACCGCAGACGGCATGTATACGTAATCGGAAAAACGGGTGTTGGCAAAACAACCCTGCTTGAAAACATGATCATCCAAGATATTAAAATGGGAAGAGGGCTTGCGCTCGTAGATCCGCATGGTGACGTTGCGGAAAAGATTTTAGATATCATTCCACCAGAGCGCATTAACGACGTGGTGTACTTCGACCCTGCCGATGTGGATTATCCCGTTGCATTTAATCCGCTCGAATCTGTTGATCCGCAATATAAGTACTTGGTGGCATCCGGGTTGGTGAGTTCGCTGAAGAAGATATGGGCGGATTCTTGGGGGCCCCGTTTGGAATATATTTTGCGTAACGTTATATTGGCGCTGCTGGATTACCCCAACAGCACCATGCTTGGGATTATGCGCATGTTGGCCGATAAGGATTATCGCAAAAAGGTGGTAGATACGATTCAAGACCCGGTGGTAAAGGCGTTTTGGGTAAATGAATTTGCAAACTATAACGAACGGTTTCGAAGTGAAGCAATTTCTCCAATTCAAAACAAAGTTGGACAATTCTTAAGCTCATCGATTATCCGAAACATTGTGGCACAGCCAAAGAGTACTATCGACATGCAAGAGATTATGGATAAAGGAAAAATTCTTTTGATCAACGTTTCAAAAGGAAGAATCGGAGAAGACAACTCAGCCCTCTTGGGTGCCATGCTTATTACAAAAATTCAGTTGGCCGCCATGAACCGCGCAAGTATTGCCGAAGAAGACCGTAAAGACTTCTACCTCTACGTAGACGAATTCCAAAACTTCGCAACTGAATCCTTTGCCACCATTTTGTCTGAGGCCCGCAAATATCGCCTCAATCTCATTATTGCGCATCAATACATCACGCAGATGGAAGAAGTGGTGCGCGATGCTGTGTTCGGAAACGTAGGCACACTGATTTCTTTTAGAGTAGGTGCATTTGATGGCGAATACTTAGAAAAAGAATTTATGCCGCAATTTACTCAGACGGATTTGGTGAACTTGGATAAATATAATGCGTATGTGAAGCTCATGATTAACGGCGTTACCAGCGCTCCGTTTAGCATGGAAACAATTCCTCCTGTTGCCGAAACGTATAACAGCCGAGAAAAGGTGTTGGCAGTTTCTCGCGAACGGTATGGGAATAGCAGAGAGATTATTGAAGAAAAAATTTCACGCTGGAGCGATACTGCACTTAAGATTCCGCCAGAAACGGAAAATGGTGGCCCCACCTTCGCTAAAGCTTCGGCGGGGAAGCGCGATCAGAATTTTCAACAACGCAACAACACTGGAGGTGGGGGTAACGCGCCACTAACCTCCCCTAACCCCCACCAATCCGGCGGGCAAGCCTCCTTCGTAAGGAGGGGAAACGCCATGCAATCTACTCCACAAAAACCACCTGCTCCAAAACCGGAAGAACTAGAAGATGTTGTTATCGCTCCTGCAAAACAAGAAATGATTACAGATTTGTCGACGCTATTGAGGAAAGCTACTCCCCCTTACGAAGGGGGAGTTAGAGGGGGTGAGAGGGCTAATGCACTACAGCACCCCACCCAGCCTCCCCTTGAAAAGGGGAGGAGTTTGCCAACTCTCTACGACGCCACTTGCTCCAATTGCGGCGAGCCAACGCAAGTTCCGTTTAAGCCAGATCCGGAAAAAGAAGTATTTTGTAAGGAATGTTACGACAAGCGGAAGCGAGAGAAGGCAGAACAACCAAAGTCGCGCCCATTTGCCGAAGCGCTCAAGCCTGAGAATAGCAATTCATCAAACACAAAATCATTCTCCGGCCCACGCCCACCGAAAATATGAGAATTCAGTTTTCAAAACACGCAGAATTCCAAATGCAGCAGCGTGACATCCCAAAAGAAGTTGTACGAAACGTGATTCGAAAACCAGAAAAGACTACTCACCGTAAAGACCAAACTCTCATTGCACAGAAGCAAGTGCAATGGCACAATAAGAATGTTCTTTGTCGCGTTATCTACAAGAGAGAAGGCAAGGCAATAGTTAAAGTAATCACTACGTATATAACCACAAAGATAGATAAATATAACCTATGAACATCCATTACGACCCAAAAGAAGATGCTATGTATATTCGGCTTAGCGAAATGCCATACGCCGAGAGCGAAGAAGTTCGTGATGGGGTGATTTTTGATAAAGATGATTCGGGTGCAATAACAGGTATTGAACTTCTAAACATATCTAAGCAAATTCCTCAGTTGAATACAGCAGAGTTTAACTACGAAATTTCCGGAGCTACAAAATAGTTGTCATTCCGGACTTGATCCGGAATCCAGACAAGCGCGACGTGGATTACCTAATCAAGTTAGGTAATAAGAACTTTCTACAAGCTAATGCAGCTAACGAAGCTAGTGAAGCTAATATGTGTTACAATATGTCCATGCGATACGACAGATCAGATTCAAGTAAGATTCCAGTAGACAAGCCATTTGATTTTGCGGAAGATACCAACTGGCGAATTTTTCGCATCATGTCAGAGTTTGTGGACGGGTTTGAATTTTTGTACCCACTCCGCAAAGAAGTTACATTCTTCGGTTCTGCACGTTTTCCGGAAGGGCACAAATGGTATGAGGAATCGCGTAAACTTGGCCGGCTATTAGCAGAGCATCAGTTCACCGTTATCACCGGTGGCGGCCCTGGCATTATGGAGGCAGGTAATAGGGGTGCGTATGAAGGTGGCGGAGAATCTATTGGCCTTGATATTGAACTTCCTAACGAACAGCGGCGCAATGCATACGTAAAAAAAGGAATCGGGTTCCACTATTTCTTTACACGCAAAGTAATGCTTACCGCATCAGCGCAGGCATATGTATATTTCCCGGGAGGGTACGGCACGCTGGATGAGTTTTATGAAGTTATTACATTAATTCAAACAAAAAAGATGAGCCCTGTTCCAGTTATTTGCATGGGCAAATCATTTTGGGGCCCGTTAGATGAATGGACAAAAAATAGTTTAGTACATGAATTTAATACTATTTCTCCAGAAGACACTGATTTATACACTGTAGTAGATACTGCACAAGAAGCATTTGATATTATTAAAGAATCAAAAGAGAGAAAATACTTCTGAGTCATCCTCGGGCTTGACCCGGGGATCCAGGCAAGTCGACGGCGACGTGGATGCCGGATCAAGTCCGGCATGACTATGTACGAGTGTCAGTTAATTTTGTCATAATGGCGCACGGGTTCTCTTGAGATACTCATATATATACGGAACACTGGCGATAGATGGACTCCAGGCTTAATCTAAAATTAGACCGGATCAACCAAAGGGGCGTAAGCCATATTCTTGCTCATTGGCCAAAACGATCGCATCGCTTAGCAGAATTACTCATACATTCATATGGACGTCCGCACGAAGCTACCCCTAGCATGTTGATTTGGTATTATAACAGCCCCTGGAAGCGCACAGTGCTGCATCGCGATGGGGCACGCCATAACGTTCCTCGTCCACACGTGGATCTATTAGAACAAACTATCGATGCAAAAATTTCTCCCGATGCGTGTACCCAGATAGCAACGTTTGATGGAAGTATTGTTATAGACCGTACTCGCGGAGAAATGACGGCATATTGCCAAGACGAAGATGCAAATACTTTTATACTAAACTTGGCGCATGATATTGTGCTGGGGCGCAAAACTGCGGGTGAAGCCCGCGAGATTCTCGTCGATTCAGACGACTTGCTGCATCATGTATGGCCAAATCCCTATCGAGATGAACTACAGTTTGACCCTACCATCCAGGCAGGTGACTCAGACCGCGTAACAGCAGAGCCGAATTGAAATAACGAGTTAACTTCGTTACGATTGTGGGCATGATACACATGACCCTTGCAGAAGTACGAGAAAAATATCTGGCTTTTTTTGAACGCCAACA
>MHHP01000038.1:0-213 GCA_001817055.1 Candidatus Andersenbacteria bacterium RIFCSPHIGHO2_02_FULL_45_11 | reverse complement strand
TGCTAGGCTGATTCCAGAGAACGATCCAACAACATTGTTCACCGGCTCCGGAATGCAGCCGATGATTACATATTTAATGGGGCAAAAACATCCACTCGGTACACGGATCGCAGATTCTCAGAAATGTTTTCGGGTTCCTGATATTGAGGATATCGGAGATAACAGACATACAACATTCTTTGAAATGTTGGGAAACTGGTCTCTTGGTGATTA
>MHHP01000037.1:35955-41905 GCA_001817055.1 Candidatus Andersenbacteria bacterium RIFCSPHIGHO2_02_FULL_45_11 | reverse complement strand
ACCACCGACGCTTACTGCACACGACGCGCTACTGCAACCCGATGCGGACACATCCAGCGTTCCTGCGGTGATAGTGAGGGTATTCGTTGTAGTAAGCGCGGCGCCAAGTGTTACGGTTTGCCCACTGCCGTTTATCGTTAAGTTATACAAACTCGTGGTATCGGAGAACGTCAATGTTCCCGTAAGTGTGAGAGTACCGGAGTTTGGGGTAAAAGTTCCGCTATTTGTCCATGTTCCGGAATCCGTGATGCTTGCACCACTATCAGGCTTTAAAATTCCGTTAGCGCCAATAGATACGGCGGCAAAGCTGGATGCTGTTGTGGGTTGAAATTGCCCATCGGTAACAGTAAGGGTGTTAGTTACGGTGACGGCAGCACTACTATCAACATCCGTTGAATCATCAGGGCTTGCTGCGCTGTTGTTAATCGTCAGGTTGTAAAACGTATCTCCAGTGACTGCTTGGGCTGTGCTTCCGTCGAAGGTGACAGTGCCATCGTTATGTGTGAATATCCCGGTATTAGCCCAATCACTGGAAACGGTAATAGCTGCGCCAGAATCTGGTTTCAATATTCCGTTTGTACTTATGGTTACTCCTGCAAAGTCACTTGCGGTGGTAGGGCTAAATTGCCCGTCGCTAACGGTAAGGGTGTTAGTGACGGTGACGGCTGCGCTACTATCAACATCAGTTGAATCGTCAGGGCTTGCTGCGCTGTTGTTAATGGTAAGATTGTAGAACGTTTCTCCGGTTAGGGCTTGTGCGCTGCTACCGTCAAAGGTAACGGTGTGGGTGCTTTCGGTAAAGCTGCCGTTATTAGTCCAGTTACCGCTGAGGTTAATGTTCCCTCCTGGCGCAAATGTATGGCTACTTGGGATAAAGAGATGTTTGCCAGATGCGAGGGTGAGGTTACTGCTTGCAACAGAGTAAATAGAGGTAATATCTGCGTCTGCATTTGTTTCTGCGGTTTCAAGGTTGGCGTTGGTAAGGCTGCAGCTACTGTTGTCGCAACGGGTAATGAGGCGGTCTGCGTAGAGGTTGACGCTGGTTTGGTCACTTCCTGTAGCTTGCGTTACAGTTACGGCCTTTTCTGTTTCACCGTCGAGGTAGAGAGTGATAACGTCTCCTGCAGATACGGAGAGGCCAGTAAGGGAGTAGGCTCCGTTGCTGTCGGTGTCTGCGGTGGTAGCTGCAGAGGCGCCGTTGATACTAATGGCGATTGTTTTTGATGTTAAGGGTGTTGTTCCTTCGTCAGAGTATACAGTACCGGAGATGGTTGGGGGTGGAGCGACGTCGAAGACGGAGACGCGGTTATTATTAAGATCTCCCACATACAATCTAGTATTCGTTGTATCAACTGCAAGACCACGAGGATTCTTTAATCCAGCCTGCGTTGTCGCAGCACTACTTCCATCAAACGCAGTCTGTCCTAGTACATTCACCGCATTCATGCCGTTGGTGATGGAGGAGGTGTCGTAGACGGTGACGCGATTGTTGTTTTGCTCTGCTACATACAGCCTGTTATTCGCAGAATCAAATGCGAGATTTCGCGGACCGCTAAGTCCGAGTTGCGTTGTTGTTGCAGTCCCTCCACTAAACGTCGTCTGTCCTAGTACATTCACCGCATTCATGCCGTTGGTGATGGAGGAGGTGTCGTAAATTTTAACACGATTATTACTTGAATCTCCGACATACAATCGGTTATTCGTAGTATCAATCACAACGCCAGTTGGAGTCCAAAAACCAACTTGATCTGTAACAGCACCACTCCCACTAAATGTCGTCTGTCCTAGTACATTCACCGCATTCATGCCGTTGGTGATGGAGGAGGTGTTAAAAACCGTCACACGTTGATTACTATTCTCTGCCACATACAGCCTGTTATTTATAGAATCATATGCGATGCCTTGAGGTTTATTTAACCCTGGTTGCGTAGACGCTGAAGCAACGGTGTAAAAGTCCGGTTGTCCTATGACATTATCGGCAATGTGATCTGCAAGCGTGTTGTTGGTATTTAAGTTGTAGACAAGGACACGATTGTTCGTTCCATCGGAGACAAACAACCGATGATTAGTCCCATCAAACGCAATGCCGTACGGCGCACTCATCCCAATCGCATTGGGTGCGCTGTTAGCGTTTGCGGTTCCGTATACGGGAGTAAAGTCTGATGATGTGTAGGTGTCGTATTGGCCGAGGAGATCTACTGCATTTTCACCGTTGGTGATGGCGGTGACGTCGTATACAACTACCCGCCCATTGCTCTTATCCGCAACATACAAACGACTATTCGTGGTATCCAGGACTATACCTCGAGGGCTCTGTAAGTTTGGTTGGGTCGTACCGGAACCACTTCCGTTAAACGTCGTCTGTCCCAATACATTCACGGCGTTTTCACCGTTCGTAATAGTTGAGACATCATAAACGGTGATGCGGTTGCTATCAATTTGGCTCACATACAATCTGTTGTTAGCAGAATCAATTACAGCACCTTTGGGTTTAGTCATCCCCGGTTGCGTTGCTGCTGAAGTTGGTGTGCCGAATCCAGATTGTCCTAATACGTTTACTGCGTTTTCACCGTTGGTGATGGTTGTGGTATCAAAGACTGTGACACGATAATTATCTTCTTCGGCAACATATAATCGATTATTATTCGAATCAACTGCGAGATCTTGGGGATAATTTAATCCAGGCTGACTCGACGCGCCAGTACTTCCACTAAACGTCGTCTGTCCCAGTACGTTTACTGCATTTTCACCGTTGGAAATGGTTGTGGTGTCATAGACGGTGACACGATGATTAGTACGTGCCGCCACATATAGTCTATTGTTTACTGAATCAACCGCAACACCTGTTGGATTATACATCCCTGGCTGCGTCGTTGCAGCAGTACTCCCACTAAACGTCGTCTGTCCCAGTACGTTTACTGCATTTTCACCGTTAGTGATAGTTGTGGTGTCATAGACGGTGACACGATTACCGTTGTATTGAGACGCATACAATCGATTATTCACAAGATCTACCGCAATGTCCCCATAAGTGCCCCAATATAGCCCCGCCTGAGTAATTGCGCTACTCGTCGCGTAGAAATTTGCCTGGCCAATCACATTGTCTGCAATGTGATCAGTAAGTAAGTTTCCAGCCGTTAGGTTATAAACCAAAATACGATTATTCGGTGGGTCTGCCACAAACAACCGATGATTCGTCCCATCAAACGCAAGATTGTAAGGACTATTGGATCCAAATCCAATCGCATTGGGTGCGCTGTTGGCGTTGGCGGTGCCGTATACGGGAGTAAAATCTGATGATGTATAGGTGTCATATTGGCCAAGGAGGTCTATGGCGTTAGCGCCGTTGGAAAGAACTGCGTGGGCGGTAGGAGCGGATAGGTATGATGCGAATACGATAACAGGGATACTACATATATACGCAAAGAAAGATCGCATTCGGAGCATGGGTTTCAGTGTACCAGAAAACAGCTCAGTATAAGTGGGGAAAAGTACGAGGCTACACTTGTTATTGCTCAGTTGTAAACCCTAGCCAATTTTCCTGATTAACGAGCTGCCAACCCGCATGTGGATACGCCTCTTTCCACGCTTGGGGTTCGCGAGCTTGTTCCGCATTCCACTTGAATTCATATCCGCTCAGATCCCCACCACCCTCTTCAATGTAATCAATTTCAGCACCTGTATATATACGCCAAAAATGAGAAGTAAGCTGTGCCTTACGATATGCGTTATATTTTAACCGCTCACTAACTAGAAAGTTCTCCCACAAGTGGCCCTGATCATTCCGCTGTTCAATTGGGTGTAGGTTATCAATTACCGCATTACGAATCCCAAGATCATAAAAATAGTACTTATTCATTTTTGTTACTTCTTTGCGTAAGTTCCGACTGAAGCCAGTAAGCTTGAACAACACAAATGATTTTTCTAATATATCCAGATAGCGCGTCACTGTTTCTTTACTCATACTAAGTTGCCCTCCCAGCTCAGTTAGGGAAACTTCGCTACCAATTTGGAATGCGATGAGTTTTAATAAATTATGAATTTTATCAGGACTCTTTATGTCCCCCAACGCCAATATATCTTTATACAAATAATTCGATACAAGCCCTTGAAGATAATCTTTTTTGATATCCTCACCCTTCAATGAAAAAAGTTCTGGGTATGACCCCCAACGTAACCGATCATATAACTGTTCTTTCATTTCGTACGTATTCCGCAAAAGTCGCAACTCAGATGATGCGACGGGGTACAATTCATAGGTCCACGTTCTCCCCGTAAGAGGCTCAGAAACACTGCTCGCAATCTCAAAAGAAGATGATCCTGTTACCAATATGCGCAAATCCGGTTTTGTATCTATGAGAATTTTTAGATTAATACCGATATCTGGAATACGTTGTGCTTCATCTATAAAAAGAACATCATAATTTTCAACAAATTCTAGCAATCGACGACTATCACGACTCGATAGCACGTCAATATATCGTTGCTCATCAGCGTTTACGGCCAATGTTTTTAACCCAACCTGGTCCAAAACGGTCTTACATAAGGTAGTTTTACCCACTTGGCGAGCTCCATAGATAATAATCGCTTTGGTATAATCCTGAAGACGATTGCGTATTTCTTGCTCTATGGATCTCTGAATTAGCATGATTTGAGTATACTACACTCTCCAAATTAGCGCGAATTCGGAGAGTCAAACGAATAAACGCTCGTTAAAGTCTCCTCCAAACTTTTTATTAGCTAATGCGATAACATCTTGTAGGAGTACGTGTTGCTCTGAAAGCAAAAAATACCAATCTACATAATCTTTATAAGATAGCCGTTTTCCGATGGAGAATGCCTTCATTGCGGCGATTTCTTGCTTTGAAACAAGCGAAACCCCATCAAGGTTCAGCAACGGCTCAACAACCGGATATTCAAAATGGAAGAATGTTGCCTTAATACCATCAATAAACAGATTAAGCTGACCCGGTACATTATAGGTAACAACAATGGAAGAATCAGAGAAAACCCGTTTCACGTTTTGTAATAATCGATCAGGCAAACCATCTGTAATAAACATATCAAAATCTACAGATTTTCTATGACCAATTTGAAGCGCAAGCGCAGTACCACCTACGAGATAAAAATCTTTGAATCGAGACAGTAAAGGAAAAAGTTCCTTCCCCCTGTCAGTAAGCGCTTCCTCGTACATCACGAAAATGAGTTACAGAAAAAATAAGTTGCGCAAGATTCTTTGATTCCGGATTGAACTCGGTCACCAGACGCCGCTCAAGTATTTGCCGAATCTCATCTTTACCATACTGAGCCATAATCCAACCCCAATGCTTGAGGTTTCCATAGTTAATGGTATTCACAATAATTTCTTCTTTATGCTTCTCAGGGTCTACATCTTCAAACCGATACGACCACATGAGGGGACGAAATGACTCTGGAAGCCTTGCGAGATTCTGATTATCCATAACTGTATTCTACCACACGCGATGACATATTTCAACCACTAGTCTTAGACTTACCAAGACTAGTGGTTGACTATTTTACGTAGTTTACGCTACTATAGCTGGATGAAACAAGGCCAGTACGAAATCACCTATTTGATCGATTCAAAGCTATCTGAGGAGGCTCGGGGCGCTCTATGCGCAGGCTTTGACGAACAAGTAACCGCAGCAGCTGGAACAGTAGTATCTTCAGCGCCTGTTTTACGAAAAACGCTTGCATACCCTGTAAAAAAGCAAAGCGCTGCATTTCTTCGTGTTATGCAAATTGAAGTTGACCCTGCAAAGATAGCTGAACTACAGTCATTTTTGAAAAAATCAGAGGGCGTAATGCGCCTAACTTTACTTGCGACCCCGCCCCGGACGCGCATGAGCGCAGAACTGATCGAAAAACATGGGAAGCGAAAAGGCAAAGGCATAGCAGGCCGCCCAGAGAAGTACCAAAAAGAGAGCAT
>MHHP01000037.1:15616-35946 GCA_001817055.1 Candidatus Andersenbacteria bacterium RIFCSPHIGHO2_02_FULL_45_11 | reverse complement strand
CGTAGAAAAAGGGATCGAAGAAGCATTAGTCACCGAGGTTAAATAATATGGACTTAAACAAGGTCATGATCATAGGCCGCCTTACTCGGGATCCGGAGGCGCGAACCACTCCGCAAGGAACTGCGATTACCACATTTGGTGTTGCCACGGGCCGCGTATGGAAAGACCAAGCAGGCACACAACAAGAAAAGACAGAATTTCACAACGTAATTGCGTGGCGACGCTTAGCAGAAATTGCAGCGCAGTATCTAACAAAAGGCCGACAAGTATACATTGAGGGCTATCTGCAAACCCAGAGCTGGGATGATAAAACATCAGGCCAGAAGCGATACCGAACGGAGATTGTAGCTGAAAATATGATTATGCTTGGCAGCAAATCGGACAATGCAGTAAAGATGTCTAGTGGCACCGCAACATCGTTTACACCAGCACAACCCACAACCCAGCAAGAGATCGCGTCTCCTGTTCCCGTATCAGATGAAGAAATTAGAATCGAAGATATCCCTTTTTAACCTATGATGCAAAAACAACAACGTAAGTACCCAACAGAATGCATGCTATGCGCTGAAAAGCTGCAAGAAATTCCGATGCAAGATACAGAAATGCTCCGGAAATTCATGAGTGGCCAAAACAAGATCTTGCCTCGGCGTAAGACTGGCGCTTGCGCAAAGCACCAGCGAACCGTTGCACTCGAAATCAAGCGTGCGCGCGACATGGGCATACTACGCTTCCGCGGACAATAGGCCGTGGGGTTCATCACAATCAACGAGGGGTTTATATGCAACGCATGCGGAGCGTCTGTTCCTCCTGCAAAATCTACATGCAGAAATCACTGCAATATCTGCCTCGCATCAATGCATGTGGACGAACGATTACCCGGAGACAGGGCCTCACTCTGCACAGCATTAATGACCGCAATTCGCACAGAAGGTACCGACCCGGACAGGCTCATACTCACGCACAAATGCACAGCGTGCGGGAAAATCCAACGCAATAAAGTTGCGCAGGATGACAACCGCGATGCTATTTTCTCGTTAATGAAACGCAAGTCGTAGGCCCTCCCCCTTTTCAAGGGGGAGCTGGAGGGGGTGAATAATGACAACCAGGCACCCCACCTAACCTCCCCTTGAAAAGGGGAGGAAACGCACTTACTTCACTTCAACCGATTCGATAACAATCGGTGTAACTGGCTGCTCATTTGCTGTTTGAGTTTTTCCAATCGCATCTACTACCTCCATACCCGATACAACTTTACCGAATACAGAATAGCCGCCATTTAAAAAGGCGTTATCAACCAAATTAATGAAGAACTGACTGCCTGAAGAATTTGGCCTGCCCGTATTTGCCATTGCAATCGTACCCCTGTCATTCGGTAAGCCATTCGTAAATTCATCTGCAATCGTATACCCAGGCCCACCCGTGCCGTATGAAGCAGTATCGTCCCCTTTGGTATTTGGGTCGCCAGCTTGGATCATAAATCCAGAAATAACACGATGAAACTTAACCTTGTTATAAAAACCATCTGTTGCAAGTTTCAAGAAATTACCTGCTGAAATTGGCGCTTTATCCATAGCAAGAACAATGCCAATATCGCCCTGATTTGTTTTAAGAATGACATTCGCAACACCGGTTGATTCTGGCGTGGCAACTGCTTGTTCCGGTTTATTTGGTTCCATAGGTTGAGATAATTGTGTTGTTGAAAAGAAATAAAAAGCACCGCCTGCGATTATAACTAATAGTACATAAGATAATAAAGTATTTTTGTTCATAGTTAATAGTGTAGCATATCGCCGTTCCCCTCTCCCAATTCTGGGAGAGGGTGCCTTGCCTACATTGTTAGGCAAGGGGGGTGAGGGGTTCGGCACTCACTAACCTCCCCTGCTCAAATGCGTTTGACAAAGTAGTATATATGGGTCTATAATACAGGGTTACAGGTGTAACGAAATAGGGTTCTTTCCACGTTTTCGCAGGGAGAAATCATGAATAAACTCGTTGCCGTTCTTATCTTCGTTGGCTTGGGGCTCCTCATTGCCGGCCAGGTGCAGGAGACCATTTGGGTACTTGGCGCCACCATGATCATTGTGCCAATTTGGGCACTGGTGCAGCATTGGTTTGATGAGCCACACGTCTATCTGACGAGTGGCAAAAAATTCAAATACCCATATCACGATGCAGTAATAGGAGAAACCATTGAGGACCCGGGACCAGAAATCGATCCGTAAGCAACAGCTCTCAATAACAAACCAAAGCTCGACAGCCTCAAAAACTGCCGAGCTTTTTCTTTATTTGTAGAACAATCACCTCTCCCTAGACGGGGAGAGGTCGCCCGAAGGGCGGGTGAGGGGGTTCGTTACGGCTACAATTCCCCTCATCCTATCCTTCTCCCCGTCAGGGGAGAAGGGATCACCGAATCTACCCCGCCGCTTTATCGTCCGCTTCGGCAGCTGTCCAAATATCTTTTTCTAGTTGCTTTGCAATTTTAGGATTTTGCCGCAAGTATGCCTTAGAAGCTTCTCGGCCTTGTCCGATTTTTTCTTCGCCCATAGAAAGCCAGCTACCTGCTTTTTGAATCAACTTATATTCAATGCCTTTATCAACCAAATCCCCTTCGTAGCTAATCCCTTCGTTATACATAATATCAAATTCTGCAACACGAAATGGCGGAGCAACTTTGTTTTTAACAACCTTTACATATGCACGAGAACCAATAATCTTCTCTCCCATTTTAATCTGCGCCCGCCGACGAATTTCAAGCCGTACAGAAGAGTAGAACTTGAGCGCCTTGCCTCCCGTTGTTTCTTCCGGGTTCCCAAACACCACACCGATTTTCATTCGAATCTGATTAATAAAAATAACAGTGGTATTTGTCTTGGCAACAATCCCAGTTAATTTTCGTAATGCTTGGCTCATCAAACGTGCTTGCAAGCCCATGTGCGAGTCTCCCATTTCCCCTTCAATTTCCGCACGAGGAGTTAGAGCCGCAACTGAATCAACTATAATCAAATCAACCGCACCGGATTTTACCAATGTTTCTACAATGTCTAACCCCTGTTCTCCGTTATCCGGCTGACTGATGAGCAAGTCTTGCAAATTTACTCCAACCTTTTTTGCATACTGCGGATCGAGTGCATGTTCTGCATCAATATATGCAACAGTACCGCCCTTTTTCTGACAGTTGGCAGTAATGTGAAGTGCAAGCGTGGATTTGCCGGATGATTCTGGGCCATAAATTTCAACTACACGGCCGCGCGGCACGCCACCAATTCCAAGTGCAATATCGAGCGAAACAGAGCCGGTGGGTATTGCATCAATATCAACCTTTTTTACCTCACCCAAGCGCATAATGGCGCCATCGCCAAATTTCTCTTTAATACTATCTACAGCGGACCCCACTGCTATTTCACGATCGGTCTGAACAGGTGCTTCCCTGCCGACTGGCAGACTTACTTTCTCTTTGGTTTTTGTTTGGTCTGGTGTCATGTAGTAAGCGTACCCGCTTACGAGGAGCGGAGCAAGAAGAGCTGCTGCGCCCTCACACGGCCAGCGGCATTCGTCGCCTCAACCCGAACCGGGTTTATTCCGGGGCGGAGATTGAGGGGAACAGAGAATGTTGCGTCATCATGGAGCAACACGGGCTCCCCATTTACCGTGATGCGCGCCAAGTCTTCCGTACGCCCAGTAATCACCGCGCTAGGCTCCGACACTAAGCGAGATAGCGAACCTTCAATAGTAAGGGCAGGTAATCGCCAAAACGATTGCACTTGCCATGCTATGTATCCGCCTACAAGTAGCGCAACACTCACACACCCTGCAATAAAAATAAGGCGAGGGTTAATAAGTGATTGTAAAAAAGTTTCTGGAGTATGCAACTTAAGCGGAACACGCTGACGAACATGCGTTAGTGTGCGATAAAATTCTCGCGATGCCATCTTGTCATATATTCCCAGATACATCGCATATGCACGGTACGCGCCTCGCGCATACAGCTCTGCGGCAAATACAGAAAAATCTTCCTCTTCTAATCCCACAAGCTGATTGAGTGGGATATGCAGATCTCGCGAAGCATCTGCAAGCGAAATTCGCTTGCGGTTGCGAGCTGCCGTAAGGCGCGCACCTAAGCCTTCTTGATGGTCGCTCTTGCCCGGGCGTACCCCTACCATGGGCTTTGCGGCTTTGAAGACTCTTCTTCCGCAACTTCCAGAGGTGCAACTCGATTTTCTTGAAGTGTATCCCCAAACCCTTCATCCGACATCATGAGAATATCCCTTGGCTTATTACCCTCTTGCATACCAATAACCCCATATTCTTCTAGCATATCCAAGAGGCGCGCAGCACGGGAATACCCCACCCGCAGACGTCGTTGCAATAACGATGCAGATGCTTTTCCGGATTCAATCACAATACGCTTTGCCTCTTCAAAAAGCACATCGTCTCCCGCATCGCCTGCTTCGTTACTGCCAGTATGGGCAGGGGTTATAATAGAATCATCATGCCCCGGATCTATTGGGTTCTTATCTCGTATATCTTGCACCACTTGCCGCACTTCTTCCTCAGAAATAAAACCACCCTGGAGGCGCACCGGCTTTGCACGGTCACCCGGTAGATACAACATGTCGCCACTCCCCAAAAGTTTTTCAGCGCCTGCAGCATCCAGTATGGTTCGAGAGTCGATTTGAGATGCAACGTTAAAGGCAACACGAGTAGGCACATTGGCCTTAATTAACCCCGTAATTACGTTTACCGAAGGCCGTTGCGTAGCAAGAACCAAGTGGATACCGATAGCACGCGCCATTTGTGCAAGCCGTACTATCATCCCCTCTACATCACGAGCAGACGTTGCCATAAGATCTGCCAACTCATCAATGACGATTACAATCAGTGGCATGGCATCATCGGGGTTATTCGCATTAAATGAAGGCAAGTTACGAGAACCGGATTCTGCAAGCAGACGATACCGCCGATCCATTTCTTTTACTGCCCACTTTAATGCATTTACCGTTTTATCCGGCTCCGTAATAACAGGTGTTAACAAATGCGGAATCCCGTTATACAGCGATAGCTCTACACGTTTCGGATCCACCAAAATCATACGGACCAGTGCCGGAGAATTACGATAAAGCAACGAGAGAATTAAGGTATTAATAAAGATAGATTTTCCAGAACCAGTAGCTCCGGCAATCAGCAAATGTGGCATAGATTCGATAGTGCCCACCTGGCTTTGCCCGGCAACGTCTTTGCCCAATACAATTGTAAGAGGAGATGGCGCTTGTCGAAATTCTTTAGACGCAAGCAACTCCTTGAGACGCACAAGCGAAACGTCCTTATTCGGAATTTCAATACCCACCATGTTTGTATTCGGAATTGGCGCTTCAATACGAATAGGGTGAGCTGCCAGGGCAAGTGCTAAATCGTTTTGTAACGCAGTAATGCGTGCAAGCTTTACCCCTTCATCGGGACGCAGCGTATACTGCGCAACCGTAGGGCCAACACTTACCTTGCCCATAGTTACCATAATGCCAAACTTTTCGAGCGTCGTTTGAATCTTTTGCTTATTCGCCTCAACGTTCCCGCTATCTGGCTTACTGATAGATGAATGCAGAATATCGAGCGATGGCGGTACATACTTTTTATTCGCAGAGCGTACCTGGGCGCGCATGCGTTCTTTCTGATCTTCTTCCTTTGCGCGCTGCTCCGCTTCTAATTTAAGCTGAGCCGGATCAGTTGATGCGCTTGATGCTACTTTTCTGCTTACGCGAAACAGTGGCAATGGAGACTTGGAGGTGTCTTGTGTGAACGTATCCTCACTTTCACTATCCAAAGCACCTTCTTCTCCTTCACCCTCCGCCAGTCGACGGATAGGCCATAGAGATGCAAAATATTGCCGTACATCGCTAGGAGAAATATTAAACGTCAAGAATATTCCAACACCCATTGCGCATAGAAAAATGAGCGATGATGCAATAGAAGAAAATGCACGGCTGATAGGGTACGCGAGCAAAAAGCCAATCATTCCGCCGCCTCGCCCCTCATCTGCAACCTGATATGCATCTTCTACCGGAATACCCACTACATGAAAAACTCCTAGCACGCCCGCAATAAGGAGCAATACACCCACTTTTTGAATACGGGGCATTGGCTCCTCGCGAGAACGCACGAGCGATATGCCCATGTATATAAAGACAAATGGGGCTATGTACCCTAAAATGCCAAATAGTCGGCGCAGCAAAAGTAGTATAAAAATTCCAGATGGCCCCGCAGCCTTAAAGAAGCTTAAAAACGCAATAATTGAAAAAGCGATCAGAATAACCCCAATGGTGGCTCGCTTCGTTTGCGGCTTGAGCCAAGGGCTATTTCCGCGCTTAGACGCTTTCTTGAAGGGATTTAACCGCATAGGGTGTATTGTAGCCTGTTTTGGCAAAGAGGGCGACGCTCCCCTCTCCCAATTCTGGGAGAGGGTGCCTTGCCTACGTTGTTAGGCAAGGGGGTGAGGGGGCGACGTAGCGACTACTTTCCCCTCATCCGCGCCCTTCGACAAAGCTCAGGGCTAACCTTCTCCCAGAACGGGAGAAGGGATCGTCGCTTACGCCGCTTCTTCTGCTATTGTTGGCGTCTCTATTGCTGATAATTCAGATACAATGGGTTCGGCAACCACTGGCGTATGCTGGTTGAATGGCTTGCGATAGCCGGTACCTCCGGGGATTAACCGTCCGATAATAACGTTTTCTTTGAGTCCGGTTAGGTGGTCTTCTCTTCCGGCCACTGCTGCATCGATCAACACGCGAGCTGTTTCCATAAACGATGCTGCTGCCAAGAAGCTTTCTGTAGAGAGGGATACTTTCGTAATTCCAAGCAAGAGGCGTTCTCCAGATGCAATCTTCTTACCTTCTTTTTCTGCTTGCTCGTTTGCTTCCATAAGCTGCGACCATTCTACTACCCGGCCTGGCAAGAGCGATGTATCGCCTGGGTTTTCAATACGAATACGAGACAACATCTGCCGAACGATTGTTTCCAAATGCTTATCGTTAATCGTTTCACCCTGGATTGCGTATACCTGCTGTACTTCCTTCAAGATGTAGCGCTGTACTGCGCGGATACCTGCTGCAGCATACAACGACTGTACGTTCATGTGGCCTTCGGTAAGCTGTGCGCCTGCAAGAACATCGTCACCCGTCTTCACGCTTACCGTTGCGTTCAACGGAGCGTGGTAATCCATGGTTTCTTTTTTGCCTTCCAGCGTAATGAGGATTTCATCGTTCTGCTTTTTCACCGTAATTTTTCCATCAATGTCGGCCATCACTGATTCACCCTTCGGAATACGGGCCTCAAACAATTCTTCTACACGAGGCAGACCCTGGGTAATATCATCTCCAGATGCTCCACCGGAGTGGAACGTTCTCATCGTAAGCTGCGTACCTGGCTCACCGATTGCTTGTGCTGCGATAACTCCAACCGCTTCACCGATTGCAACCATACGGTTTTTACCCAAGTCCCATCCGTAACATACCTGACATACTCCACGAGATGTCTTACAAGATACGACAGAACGGATAATAACTTCTGGAATTTCAAGCTTGTCGATTTCTTGCGCCTTTTCGCTGTCGATCAGCGTACCTCGCTTGTACAGTAATTTTCCTTTCGTATCTTTCAATCCTTCTGCAAGGATACGTCCCAAGCTTCGTTTTCCAAGTGTTGTTCCAACCTCTTCGCTATCAACTTTCGTCATAACGCCACCTTCGGTATCGCCACAATCTTCTGCATGCACCACTACGTCTTGTGCAACGTTTACCAATCTGCGTGTTAAGTATCCGGCAGTTGCAGTACGCAATGCGGTGTCGGCCATACCCTTACGAGTACCGTGAGTAGAGAGGAAATACTCAAGTGCATTAAATCCATCTTTAAAGCTGCTCTTAATCGGAAGCTCTACTGCACGCCCTGTTGGGCCTGCAACGGTACCCTTCATACCAACCATCTGGAGTGTCTGGCCCCATGATCCACGAGCGCCGGAGTTTACCATCATAAAGACGGAACCTCGCGGGTCAAACGAATTCTTTGCTGCAATTGCCATTTCTTCACGAACCTGTTCCCATACGTTCACAACCATGCGGTATCGCTCTTCATCAGTAAGCAAACCATCTTCAAACTGAGAACGAATCTGAGCAACCTTCTCTTCACCTCGATGCATGATTGCATCTTTCTCCGTAGGAGATGTTAAGTCCATCATTCCCCATGAAAGACCAGATTTAGTTGCATTGGTAAACCCAAGCAATTTCATGTCATCCAAGAATTGCGCCGTGCGTTCCTGTCCAAAGTTTGCAAGCGTTGAGCTGATAATCTTTTTGAGTCGTGATTTATCAAGCGCTTCGTTATGGAAGAATGCTCGATCTGGGCAAATTTCAAAGAAGAGTAATCGGCCAATCGTCGTGTCAATCAATTCATCCTTTTTAATCGGATTGCGAGTCTTAATCTTTGCATTAATCGCCACGATGCCCAATTGGTACGCCATAATTGCCTCGTTCACAGATGCGTATGCGTGATCAGTTCCCTTTGCTTCCCCGTCAATATTGGTGATGTAGTAAATACCAAGCACAATGTCTTGTGTTGCACTTGTTGCAGGCTGCCCATCTGCAGGCTTGAGCAAATTGTGCGAAGACAACATAATTTCATCCGCTTCATGGCGCGCTTGGGAAGACAGCGGTACGTGTACTGCCATCTGGTCACCGTCGAAGTCAGCGTTGAACGGCGTAGTTACCATTGGATGGATTTGAATAGCCTTACCTTCAATCAACACTGGTTGGAATGCCTGGATACCAAGGCGATGCAAGGTAGGAGCACGGTTCAAGAGTACCTTATGTGTTCGCGTCACATTTTCAAGCGAGTCCCATACTTCAGGAATTCCTTGCTCAATCAAACGGCTTGCAGAACGAATGTTGTGCGCAAGTTCTCGTTCAATTAATTCATGAATTACGAACGGCTTAAACAGTTCCAATGCCATTAATTTTGGCAATCCACACTGATGGAGTTGCAGCTCAGGACCAACAACGATTACGGAACGTCCAGAATAATCTACACGTTTTCCAAGCAAGTTTTGACGGAATCGCCCTTGCTTTCCTTTGAGCATGTCTGCCAAGGACTTGAGCTGGCGACGTTGGCCAGTGGTGTTAATCGTAGTAGAACCACGGCGAGCAGAGTTGTCGATAAGGGAATCAACAGCTTCTTGCAACATACGCTTTTCATTGCGCGTAATAATTTCAGGAGCGCCCAACTCTAACAAACGCTTCAAGCGATTATTTCGGTTAATGACACGGCGGTATAAATCGTTCAAATCAGATGCGGCAAAACGGCCACCATCCAGCTGCACCATAGGGCGAACGTCTGGAGGAATAACAGGGAGTTGCGTTAAGAACATCCATTCAGGGCGAATATTTGCATCAACCATGCCGCGAATTAATGCCATGCGACGCATCAAACGCTTCTGCTTTGCAGCAGAGGCTTCTTTTAATTCTTCTTCCATGTCAGCAATTTCTTTCTGCAAATCCATCTTCTCAAAAATTGATCGGATAGATTCTGCGCCAATGCCGGCAGTAAAAATGTGTCCGTACTTTAACGACAAGTCTCGATATTCAACTTCGGAAATAATGCCGTGCGAAACAAGGCTAGTAATCTGATCAACTGCGGCGTCTATTGCGGCATCCAACTTATCCACTTCTTGTTCTTCTTCTTTTGAAAGCGCTTCTTTTTTCTTGTCACGATTTGCATCGTCTTTTGGCAACGCAGAACGAAGCTGTTTGTATCCGCCAGAAATTGCAGCACGCTTGCTTTCACCTTCACGCTTTAATCGCTCAACCAATTCTTTCTTCTTTTCACCATCAACACTGGTGATAATATAAGATGCAAAATAAATAACTTTCTCAAGCTTGCCTACGTTTATATTGAGCAAGAGTCCCATTTTAGATGGCACACCCCTCAAGAACCAAATATGAGATACGGGAGTTGCAAGGCTAATATGCGCCATACGTTCACGCCTAACAATAGAACGAGTAACTTCAACACCACATTTATCGCACACAATCCCCTTATAACGAATCCGTCGGTACTTTCCGCAGTAACACTCCCAATCTTTTGTAGGTCCAAAAATACGCTCATCAAAAAGCCCATCCTTTTCAGGCTTTTGTGTTCGGTAGTTAATAGTTTCCGGCTTCGTAATTTCTCCGTACGACCAATTCAGGACGTTTTCAGGAGACGCAAGCTTGAGCCTGATTGATGTAAAGTCTGATTTTTTTTCTTGGTAATCCATAGGTGTGTCGTGTAGTTATTTAAGATGGCGATGTACGCTCAAGAGGAACTTCCGGTTCCGGCAATGAGTTTCCAACAAGCTCAACATCTAGAGATAAGCCTTTTAATTCATTTACTAACACGTCAAACGCAGCAGGAGTATGTGGAGGCTGAATCTGTCCGCCCTTCACAATTGTTTCATACGTCTTGCTTCGGCCAGATACGTCATCGGACTTCACCGTCAAGATTTCTTGCAGTGTGTGTGCGGCGCCGTATGCTTCCAGTGCCCACACTTCCATTTCTCCAAAGCGTTGGCCACCAAACTGCGCCTTTCCACCTAATGGCTGCTGAGTAACAAGAGAGTACGGGCCAGTTGAACGCATATGGATCTTGTCTTCCACCAAATGATGCAGCTTCAAGATGTACATCACGCCAACAGTAACTTTGCGGTCAAACTTTTCTCCAGATAACCCATCATACAAATCCACTTTCCCATCTTCAGGTAAGCCTGCTTCTATAAGCTGCTCACGAATCTCATGCTCAGCAACTCCAGAAAACGCGGGGGATGCAACATGGTAATTCAATTTTTCTGCTGCCCATCCCAAATGGGTTTCCAAAATCTGTCCGATGTTCATACGAGACGCAACACCAAGTGGGTTTAACACCACATCTACCGGTGTTCCGTCTGCCAAATATGGCATGTTCTCTTCTGCAACAATCTTTGAGATAACGCCCTTGTTTCCATGACGACCGGCAAGCTTGTCACCAACCTGGAGCTTACGGAACTGTGCGATGCTCACCTGAATCTGCTTAATTACCCCAGCTGGCAACTTGTCGCCACCATCGCGAGAGAAAATCTTAATATCAACAACTTTTCCGCGTTCACCGTGCTGCAAATACAAAGACGTATCTTTTACATCTTTTGCTTTTTCTCCGAAGATTGCGCGCAAGAGGCGTTCTTCTGGCGTAAGGTCTGTTTCTCCCTTATTCGTAACTTTTCCAACCAAGATATCACCAGATCGTACTTCTGCACCAATTCGAACCACGCCTTCTTCATCCAAATTACGAAGCTTTTCTTCGCTCACGTTTGGAATATCGCGCGTTACCACTTCTGCGCCCAATTTTGTGTCGCGCACGTCAATCGTAAAGTCTTCAATATGAATCGAGCTAAAGCGGTCATCTTTTACTACACGTTCAGAAATAACGATGGCATCTTCAAAGTTGTTACCGTACCACGGCACGAATGCAACTAACAGATTCTGCCCAAGCGAGAGTTCGCCTTTGTCAGTAGCGGCACCATCGGCCAACAGCTGGCCTTTCTTCACGGTATCACCAACTGCAACCAATGGATGCTGAGTCATTGCGGTAGACTGATTACTACGTTGGAAGTTTTGTAATCGGTATACCCGCTTTGCAGCATCTGCCCCTGTCAGCGTAACGTGCGTCGCATCAAGCTCAGTAACTTCACCATCAATGTCGGAAACAATAACTTGTCCGGAATGGTATGCACCAATAAATTCAAACCCGGTACCAACCCGAGGAGCCTGCGGCTTCACAGAAGGTACTGCCTGACGTTGCATATTCGATCCCATCAATGAACGTTGTGCGTCATCGTGTTCAATAAAAGGGACCATGCCAGCACCCAACGAGAGAGACTGCTGTGGAGCCACGTCCATCAAATCAACTTCGTTTGCAAGCACCTCCATAAACTGCCCCATCTTTGCACGAGTTTCGATACGCTCATTCACAAACAATCCATCTGTATCTAACGGTTCTGCAGCATGTGCAATAACCATTTTGTCTTCTTCGTATGCATCCAAGAATACAATTTCATTGGTTGCTTTTCCTTCTACAACTTTTCGGTATGGAGTCTCAAGGAATCCATAGCTGTTCAGCCTGCCAAACATTGCCATATGACCTACAAGACCAATGTTCGGCCCTTCCGGAGTTTGCACCGGACAAATACGTCCATAATGGCTTCGATGAACGTCACGAACTTCGAATCCTGCTCGGTTACGATCAAGTCCTCCTGGCCCCATCGCAGACACACGGCGCTTATGCTCAACTTCAGACAATGGGTTTGTCTGATCCATAAACTGGGACAGCTGAGAGCTTGTGTAAAATTCTTTAATAGCAGCAATAATCGGGCGAGCGTTAATGAGTTGAGACGGCGTCATTTTTTCTAGCTCCAGCGTGCTCATGCGGTCTTTTGCAATACGCTCCATGCGGATCAGCCCAACACGGAATTTGTTCTGCAATAATTCTCCTACTGCACGCACGCGGCGATTTCCCAAATGGTCAATATCATCTGAAGGCTCTTGTGTATGGTTAAGCCGGATTACTTCGCGAATAACAGCAGTTAGATCTTCAATACGAAGCGTGCGGTGCTCTGGAGTTTCTGGCACATCCATTTCCAAGCGCTGGTTCATTCTGTGTCGTCCAACACGTCCAAAATCATACCGATCAAATCGGAAGAACATGTCGTGGATCATCTGCCGTGCGTTATCAACCGTTGCCAAATCTCCCGGACGTAGACGTTTGTATACTTCTTTCAATCCTTCTGCCTGATTCTTGGAAGTGTCTTTCGCGAGCGTCTGCTTGATGTATTGCATTTCTTTATCTGTATCGATATCTGCAAACAGTGCGAGAATTGCTTCATTTGTTTCAACGCCCATTGCACGCAAGAGCGCCGTTACTGCAACCTTACGCTTACGGTCGATTTTTACATACATTGCGCCATCGGTTGCTGTTTCAATTTCGATCCATGCACCACGGTTTGGAATAATCTTTGCGCCATACCAATTACGCCCCTTACTTGGTAGCATAGAGAAAAATACGCCAGGAGATCGGATTAGCTGAGATACGATAACGCGCTCAACACCGTTAATAATGAAGGTGCCGCGAGGAGTCATAATAGGGAACTCGCCGAGGTACACTTCTTGTTCTTTAATTTCACCCGTCTTTTTATTTACCAGTCTCACTGCGCACCGAAGCGGAGCTTCATATGTTGCATTACGGTCACGAGCAGTTTCTTCTGTGTGTTTGGGAGCATCCAAGTAATGATCTACGAAATGTAATTCTAAATTCCCAGCATGGTCTTCAATCGGAGAAATTTCCTTAAAGAGCTCTTGTAAACCTTCTTCAAAAAACCAAGCGTTAGAATCAAGCTGTAGTTGGAGAAGATTTGGAACCTGAGCAACGAGCTCCGTAAATTTCGAAAATGTTTTTCGCTTACGAATTGGCTCTGGATGCTCTGAAGAAGATTTGGGTGATGACATGGAATTTGTACCTAAAAAATATGATTAAAATATTGGTTACAAAAACGAGAACACATCCTAAGCGTGCATTCTTAGGAATGTGAAGTGACTAACTATTCAAAATTGATTGATGCACACAAATCTTGCTCGTCAAAGACGATACAATGCAGTATATGAGGTGTGTATAACCGTGTCAAGCAGTTTTCAGTCGATTTCCCAAAAATCAAGGTGAGTTATGCACAGTTTGCAGCAAAAAGGGTCAACCAGCCTCAGGGCAGGCCCTAAAAAAGATAGTCATAATCGCTTATCAAACTCTTCTTTTGTACAAACACCCTTACTTGCAAGCCACTTTTGAAACGCTTTCACAATATGCTTATTAATAACACGATGGCCGGTTGGCACGGGGTAAACATCGCCAGAACGAATATGCTCTATTTTTGTATGCCTCGCACCAGGCTCGATGGCTACCTCTCCTGTACTGATTAACCCTTTGAGCAGATTCATGAATTTCTTCCTCTTCACATCCCCATATCCGGACATAGCGAAAGCAGAGTTTACGCGACCCTTAAAGCTTTTATGTCTTTTTTAAATGAAATAACAGAATTATGCACCTGAGCATCTTCTAGTTTTTTTCTTTCTTGTAGGCTTGGGTTATACGCACGGTGTTCAGCGATAGCTTCTCGATACGATTCAGGAATATCGTGGAATGTATACACGGCATCATTTACCATCTCAATAAATTCATCACCAGACTGTGCTTGAGTCAGAAACTCATGCCCCTCATCAGCAATAGAGCCCACAATGAATTTTCCATCCCTCATCCAAGAAACACTAATCTGTTCCGGTAATCTATAGAAGTAAGCATCAAAAGCCTCCCGCTCAAGTTGGGGCGAAATCAGCATCTTCTTTATATATTGGATAGCTTTTTGAACCATATTGTTAGATTATTTATTTTATACCGAATATTATAATTGTCAATACCGTTGCCCTATCTCTATTTTACCTCTTTATATCTCGGTACGACAGAGGGCGTAGCTTTTATCTTGCAGGCATTTTCTACAAGTTCATCCACTGTTTCTCCCTGCAAACTCACGAGTTCTGCGCCCACTGCCTGCGCCAACACGGTGCCAGTCACAATTCCCGTACGAACTAAGCCATAACTTCCAGGCCCTGCATGTACGCCAATCCGAGCAAGACTTGATTTTTCCACACCAGCTTCTTGTAATACTTCCTCTATATATATAAGCAGGTCAGTACCTACCTTTGGAGTATTTGGCCATTCTCGTACTGCCAACGTCTTTTCGTCGTCAACCAGAATAATCCTGGCAGTCGGATGGGCGGTGTCGATAATAAGAATATGGGACTTCATACACGCATCATATGGGGTATAGGAGTTTTTACAATAGAAAAACTCCCAAGGTGCGCCTTGGGAGTACATGTTGTTTTCATTTTCTCGGAACTAATATAGTGGACTTGTAACGATTTCCGCTCTCCGACGAATTGCGTCACTCCATCCTGGCAATGCATCAACCCAATGAACAAAGGGGCGGCAGTTCCAGTATGGTAACGAAACAGTAATCGCCAGAAGCTCGCGCATCATCGCTGCACGTTCTGCTTCCACGCCATCAAGCAAAGCTACTAGCGTACGTTTGAACATGCTGAGGTTATCTGGAACTCCGTGTTGTTTTGCTCGTTCCTTTCCACACAACACAATGGAGTCCCGCACAGAATCAATCAGATTGCACACTCTCTCAGATAATCTGCCCTGACTTCGCAAAAAGGACATGTTGTCCTTTCCTGCGAGCGTGCCCAGATCCTTTTCCGCTTCAGCCACCACCTGCTTCCATCGAGCAGCGAAATCGATTCCTGAAATCCATTCTGTATGGAAACGACTTCTCAAATACGCAGGAAGAAGAAAATGGTGAGGAACATCCGATAACGCATCAAGAGCATTCAATCGAACCCGAACAACGGGTCTGAGATCTAAGGGAATGCCATACTGCGTTTCAAGTAGTTCAGCAAAACGAGCTACTCGTGGAATGTATGCGGACGCAGCCTCACACATCACAACGGGACCCTCCATGAGAAGTTCGATGATGTGCGGTATTGCCTTCCCTACCACTGCAACAACCTCACCGTCTTTCCTGGCACGATTAAGAACACGCGATACTGTATCGCCAAGTTGATAAGTAAGATCAACTCGCTTCAAGCGACCATCTCTATCGCGAAGTACGGCATAGAAAGGAAGATCATCATCCCGCAGAGGCATCATAACCTCTCCTGGACCCGAAATTGCCTCGTTATATGCCAACCTCACAACACGATAGTGTTCAAGGAAGATCGGTAATAGCAACGAACGAACACAATCTTTGCCTCGTGAGAATGCATCAAGTGTTGTTGTGAGAGTGACCCCCCCACAGCCCCCATAACGAGCAAGCGTCTCTTTCAAGACACGTTGAGTTGCAAGAGGCCAAGGCAATGTCGTATCTTCGCTGAGATTGAAGAGCTGATCAAATGCCTGCAACGCAGCAATATGATGATGTGGCTCAACACTCTCACGCAAGTTAGCCCTGAGCGGTTTTCGCAACGCAGGAAAATGAGAGAGAACATCTCCCATAGACATATCATGTGCGATTCGACCCTCTGCTCTACGCGACAGCCCAAGCCACTCGCCCTGCGTGAGACTTAGAACAATCTCGCGCAAGGGACGATTATGAAATGTCGCCACTCGCCTCAGATCAACTCCGCGTTCTGTAAAGGCAGCTGGCGCAATGGGCATCTGACCCAAGAATGGAGCAGCCTCCAAGCTTGCAGTCCAACGATTCACATTTCCAGAATCAAGGTACGCCTCCTTGGTAACTTCAACTAACGCACTGCCTTCACTACTAGGACGAGAGAATAGATCCGTGGTGTGCAAAGAATGCTCCACCCTATATCCGCGATCAGTAAGTACAGCCAGTTTGAGCGGGACGTCCCACCCAAGTCCATTTTGATCACCACTCAGTAACATTGTTCCGCTCATGTCTTTCATTTCAGATCCCCAATCGATCTAGAGAGATAGGATATGCATGTGCAGGACCTTCCAGCACAAGTTGATCTTCGACGCGATGAACATGCAGTCTGTGCGTATGCGCGAGAAGAGTGATTGAGTCTCCATATCCACTCAATTCAAACCACGACTGCGCAACAGCACATGCACCAGTACCGCAGGATTGAGTAATGGCATTCACGCCACGCTCAAATGTGCGAACGACAAGCACCCGACTCTCAAGTGGCTCATAGAGAGTACAATTTGCAACCGGAACAATGATACGACCCCACTCTAGAAGCGGCGCCGTATGAATGTCTCGTACGCCACGAACAGCATGGGGCTCTCCGCCTACTGCAACAATGTTGAATGTAGGAGTAGTAGGAAGCTTCATCACCCCTCCAGTGCGAACAGCTCCCATATGGGCTCGGTATTCTCCGTTCCGCGTCTTTTCGACAACATGGGTCGAGTCTCCAGTCCGGATAATACAATACCCGCATTGGAGAGCAGCGCCAACAACACGAAGCCCATTGCCACACATCGAAGACTGGCTTCCGTCTTTCTCTACGACTTCCATATCGTACAGCTCATGGGATACTGCTTGAAGAATCAAGGCGGTATCAAATGTCCATGTTCGTTTCCTTCGTATGTTTTCAAGGTACAACTGTGCAAGATTGCGATCGCCATGCAACACCAAGAAGGTATTGCCGCAGGCTTCGCCGAACCAGAGCTTCATGATTTGTTTCCCCCTTAGTGAAGAAAAGATATTGCAACTCCGATGTGAGCGCACGAATACAACCGCGCGCTCACATAGAGCAACAATTCAATCAGTCGGAAGAGAGGCGACACTTCCATACAACGCACAGGGAGCTCCCTTATATGCAGCCCAATATTGATCCCCATAGGAGTAGTGCCACCACTCGGTTGCGAGATTCACAAATCCCGCATCAGTCATTGCAGTAAAAAGCAATATACGGTTTCGCTGAGCATCAGATGGAATATGTGGATACCAAGTGTTTGCTGCATCGCTGAGAGCATCTACCGAGGTACCCATATCGGTTTCCTCCCCACTGGCTTGCACAAGCGTGCAATCAATAGCTCCTCCTGTTGAATGAGGAGGGCATCCATCTGGATCTGCAATGAATTGAGTTACCCGCTCCCATAACGCGTCCCCAGATAAACCTTCACGATCTTGAATTTCAGATTTAATCTCATCGAAATACTTACGTTGCAGATCAAGAGGACGAAAGGTGTCAGTAAGTGCAATCTTCATTTCCCCCTTAGTTCGCCTATTGATGATGCGTGCAGCATGGAGAAGGCGATCAAGTGCTCCACTGCGCAAGTAAAAGATATTTGATTGATTTGAACTCTTTAGCGAGATATACGAAGATGTATTTTCGATCTTTCGTAATAGTTCTCCAGTATCCTGAATAGGCACCGTTGCCGTAAGCGCTTCGGATATATAGCAGAACTTCCGTTCGGATAAAGGAATACGTTCTAGTTGATCGAATGTTGTAATGGTTTGCATAGATATAATTGGAATAAACGAAGAGCCACTCTGTAGTAAGGTGGCTCGTAAGAAAACTTCGCTGTTATATAGGATTCTAGGTTCTACAGTTAGGGTAAGCCACCCTGAATTTGCGCAAGGTAAAATACTGCATATGACGCAGCCAACGCAGAGTAGTAGCCGTTTCTTGTTGTCTTAAAAACACCATAAATACTAATCAAATTAATAAGTCTTATATACAATGAGCTCCCGATTGTATCCGGGAGCTCATGGGAAAATCCTTTATGCTAGAAAAGATGCTACCATTAGCTTCCGGAATACGGACGCAGATAAAAGCGATGCCACATGATTGCTGGCATGGTGTGCTTCGCGGAAATAATGGCTACAAAATTCATATTAATATTGATGATAGGGCAGAAATATACATGGGTCAAACTGTTTTGGATTCTTTACATAAGCACTCTACGGAGTTTCCTATTTTTCAAACTCTTAAACTTATCCTTCGTAATAACTCTTCGTCCCGTCTTTGACTCAATTTGTTTACGAGCATTCCCAGCAATACTGCCGCCTTCCCTCGCAACCCTTTTACTTTCCTCAAACCCTTTTGGCTCCCGTTCCTGGGATATTTCAGTGGTCGCAGTTTCGGCAAGCATATTTAAGACAAGTTCAAGATTTGTCATATTATCACGCAGATTTTCTTTCTTGAGACCTTTTAACTTCTTGTATTCCTTCGTACTCATGCCAGTCCATGCTTTCGTAATTTCATTCGTGAGAATGGCAAACTCTATACCTTCTTGCACTCCGCTGTTTTCCCATTCATCCGTTAGCGTCTTACGGACCTCAATACTCTTGAGACGTTGGTTAACCCAGTTTCTGCTGTATCCCTTTTTCAGGTACGTCTTGAGAGCACGGTTGATTGCGAGTTCAGGATCTGCAGTCTCTTCCAGCCGTTCGTACCCCACACGCGCGAGCCATAGCTTGAATGGTTCTGCATTGGGTGAGGGGATAGACTGGATGATACGCAGCATGGTTTCGGTATCGGCCATATCAGTAAGACGCATTTTGCCATCTGCGGCAACCATTTTCAAAACGTGACATTTTGTCACGGTTTCACTACCCTCTTTTTTTAGACGTTCCTTAAGCTTACGCCAATAGGCTAACGGAGAAACACTACCAGAAAGAACTGCCACAATATCAACAACAGAAAAATACCATAGCTCTTTGTCCGCATCCCATTGCCGACGGATTGTTTTACCTTCGAAAATAGCGAGGGTAACTTTCTTCTTTGCCATCACAACAGTATACCATATTATGCGTACAGAAAACGAAAATATTCAAGTAAAGTGATGCGTTTCAGAGCGTTTATGCTATCCTTCAAGCACCAACGAGAAATAAGCTCTATAAGGTTTCGTCCTTATGGAGCCTTTCTTTTTAACAAAGCCTTGGTACCGTTAGGCAATACATACGAAAAGCTAAGGCAGCTAAAGAAGCTAAAAGCTAATGAAGCTCATCAAGCAGCTCTTCAATCACTTCCCGCTCATTCCATGGAATAACATTCTTCCCAACCCCCATCCCACGCTCCGCTCCCTTACCCGTAACTATAACAATATCTCCAGGCTTTGCGTCTTGTATAAGCGTTGCGATTGCATCGCGACGATCAGGAATACGTTGCCATTGGACGCGACTAACCTCCCCTAGCCCCTCCTTCGTAAGGAGGGGAAGTCCGCTCTCGAGGTCTTGAAATATCTGATCTTCATTTTCCGTCCACGGATCTTCGCGAGTTATAATAATTCGATCCGCATACTTCGCAACTGCACGCGCCATATCCGGCCGTTTCCCACGATCCCGCATTCCTGCAGCGCCAAGAATTCCAAGTATTCTCCCTTTAGTTTTTTCACGCATATCTTTATATAGCCGCTCCAACGCATCAGGGGTAACTGCGTAGTCAATCACTACAGTGAAGCCTTGAGGAGCTTCAATCATCTCCATTCTTCCTGGAACAAATTTCACCTCGTTAATGCCTGCTCGAATTGCTTCATCAGACACCCCCACTGCCCACGCCAGCAGGGAAGCTGCTGCTGCATTTTCTTTATTAATACTGCCTGCAAGCGGTGTTATCGTTTGCGCAATGATTTCGTCCATCATTCGCACCACTTTTATTCCGTGCTTTTCTGCGCGGTCCAACATTGCACGCACGGCATTATCCCCCTGCTTACCAATAAGCGGCGCATGGGGTTTTAGTAACCCAACAATCTTTTCTTTTGCA
>MHHP01000037.1:10553-15607 GCA_001817055.1 Candidatus Andersenbacteria bacterium RIFCSPHIGHO2_02_FULL_45_11 | reverse complement strand
TACCCGCAAGCCGATACTGATGGAGTGCGTGAGATGTAGTTTCAAGCACAACATATTTCACGCCCGCTTTTTTCATGCGAGATAAGTATGCAAAAATCTTTTTACTCGGCAACGTCGTCATCTTGCTCGTATTTATTTCATCAACCCCAGCAACTCTAAACGAGACCGTCGTCAACATTCCAACTCTTTCCTTTCCATGCGCGTGTTCCAAAATACTGGTAAGTAAATAGCTGGTCGTTGTTTTGCCGTTTGTTCCCGTCACCCCATACACATACATATCAACATCCGGCCGGCCATACCAAAACCGCCACAGATACGTTTCAAAAAAATGCCCAATGTTTTTTATTTCTTGAATCATAGTCCCCTAATAGTACTTCGAATCGTCCGCGCCACTCCACGCATCATCATAAACCCAGTATACAACCCCTCATTGAGTACAAAATCATACGCTCCGCAATACGATACACGTTTCCCTCCAAACCCTGTTTTAATTCTCGTAATACCTGCCCACGCATGATGCTCGTCCGCATCTTGTGGGGCAACTCCGAAGAAATCATACACATGCATTCCTTTTTCTTTCGCACGAAGGATTGTTTCCCAATACAACAATACAGGAGCCATGTACGAACGCTTCTCGTACACACTTGCCCCATGAGCGTACGTCGCGATGCCGTCCGCATATACCATCAAATGTGTTGCAACACCCTGCCCATCTACTTCTGCTATCGCCATCTCGGCCATCCCTGCCTGTCCTAATATCTCTATAATAGCGTGGTAGTACGAGTCAGGGTGATATGCAAAACCGGTACGAAGCGTTACGGATTTTGAAGCATGTAAAAACTTTTCTACGTCTTTTGGATCATGAGAAAAGCGAACAGTAACGCCTTTCCGCTGTGCCGTCCGTATGTTATATCTGGTCTTTGAATGAAGGCTGGAAAAGATTTCTTCTTGTGACGACACAAGATCTAACAACAGAGAATTACGCGGCTGCACTTCACGAGAAGATTTACGCCAGCCTTTGCGAAATGAGTCCACACCCTCCTTCGCTAAAGCTTCGGCGGGCAAAGCTGGATCAACACGTACAAAAAACGCCCCACATTCTCCCGCTAAGTTTTGTAGCTTTTCTTTCAAGGCTTGCCAGGCAGCTTGCCTCTCCTCTTCCGTAAGCCCTTCTAAGAATATTGGCCCGCGCGGAATATACAGCCATGAATATCCGAGCTGCAAGTTCCGCTCAATCACAAGTGCGACGGCAACGAGCCTTGTTCCATCTTCCACTACAACACGCCATGAACGAGCGCCGATCTTTTCTTGCACTTCTCCCCACTGCCACGTTTGTAAAAACGAACGCGCAGGGGAAGCTGCCACAAATGCATTCCACTTGGCAGCCTCTGTACTAACTGCTTCACTTGCACGCATATTCATACTATCGCCCTCTCCCTAGACGGGGAGAGGGATGGGGTGAGGGGTATCGTTGTGAGCCGTAGGACATATTATGCCTTGTGTTTGAGTACTGCTTTTACAGCCTCTTCAGCACTTGCAATATCTTGCGGTAATTTTGCAACTGCTTGCTTTGCTTGCATCACCGTAAACCCAATTGCAACAAGAGCATCTACCGTATCTTGATGCACAGGACCAACAGCAACGGCAACGCCGTCGGTAAATTCACCAATCTTCCCTTTCAATTCAACAACAATTCGCTCTGCCGTTCTTTTTCCGATTCCGGACAAGCTCGTAAGCAATTGCATATCGCCCGTAAGCACTGCCTGCGATAACACGTTAATAGGAGCTGCGTCTAACACACCCATTGCAGTTTTAGGGCCGATAGATGGAACACGTAGCAGCAGTTCGAAATATTCGCGATCTCGCACGCTCTCAAAACCAAATAGCACCGCGTCGGAATCCGTACGATGGTCATAAATGGCCAATGTTATTTCAGAACCCAGTGCAGATTTTTCTCGCAATGAAGAGGTCACGATTACGCGATATCCAACCCCATGAACATCAATAATAAGAGCCTTCTCTTCGCGCTCGATCACGGTTCCTTGAATACGAGCTATCATGCAATCAGCGTACTGCAGTAGCCCTTGACAATCAAGCAATTGCACGTATACTTGTACGTAAGCCCTCGGATGGAGACCTCGCCGTAATCACTCGGAGAGCCTAACCGTCCGGGCTTTTGGTTATAGATAAGGATTTATAGTATTAAGTATTGTAGAAAATTCGTCTGAATGTGTTTCGGTCCAGCCGTAAGCGTTTCTTCCTTCAATACGAAGCAGTTGGCCATTCTTTAAATAGACAAAGTAAATTGCACGACCAGGAAATCCAAGAGCAATTGTATTCAACCCCGTATCCTCGCTATTTGCAGTCCGAAGTATACTTAGCTCGGCATCAAGAGACGATGCATGTCCGCCTAGATTGGTCTCATACAAGTCCCTCTGAATTTCCGATATAGACTGTAATCCAACATATGTGTCAGTGAGCATTTTCTGATCCTCGCCTTTTGCAACAATTGAAAATGTTATAAAAGGATCCTCAGATTCATCAGCCAAGTACAAACCTATGGTCTTATCATCAGTGTTCCTAATAACCATGTTCTTTGAATGTCGAAAACTGTAATGAAACCTTTCATTAACAAAACGTTCGGTTAGCTCTGCTTTTGTACGGCTACTTTCTGCTGTACCTGTTACTGTTTTAGAGTCTTTAATCAAAGGGACTTTTACGAGTAGGCCTAAAATGATTCCCGCCAACAAGAGTCCGATAACTTTTATGAAATCATTCTTTTTCTTCATATAGTCATCATATCACAAATTAGATCGTTTCGACAATAAAGCATGACATATCCCACTTTTATCGGTACGCTCCAATAGATGACAAAATCGCTATTCACCATGAAAGCGCCGTTCAAGCCTGCTGGCGATCAGCCAAAGGCGATTGAGGGTCTTGTTGATGGAATAAAAAATGGGCTATCTCGGCAAACGCTCCTCGGCGTTACAGGATCAGGGAAGACGATGACAGCCGCCTCTGTTATAGAAAAAACGGGCATGCCTGCTCTTATCATTAGCCACAATAAAACACTTGCAGCCCAACTAGCAGAAGAGTTCCGCACATTCTTTCCCGATGCTGCCGTTGAATACTTTGTGTCGTACTACGATTATTACCAACCAGAGGCGTACATTCCAAAAACAGGAACTTACATTGCAAAAGATTCCGCCATCAACGAAGAAATAGATCGCCTGCGCCATAGCGCACTCGAATCATTACTTACCCGCAAAGACGTTATCGTAGTTGCGTCGGTGTCATGCATTTACGGATTAGGTTCTCCGCAAGAATACCTAGATGCGCGCGTTGCATTTAAAACTGGAGATAAGATAAGCCGAGAAGACTTCCTCCGTGGCCTTATAAATCTGCAATACGAACGTAACGATTTGGATTTGGAGCGAGGCAAGTATCGCGTACGCGGAGATACGGTAGATATTTTCCCGGCTGGAGAAGAAACTGTTATTCGTGTTGAATTTTTTGGCCCACATATTGAGCGCATAGCTCGACTCGATCCAATTACTGGGTATGAACATGAAACGCTGCCAAGTTTTGCGCTCTTTGCTGCAACATTCTTTATGACGAGCGACGCGAAGAAGAAACAAGCGCTGGCTACAATTAAAGCAGAAATGATTGCACAAGAAAAACTCTTTACCGAGCAGAAGAAATTTGCGGAAGCGGAACGTATTGCTCAAAGAACTTCGTACGATTTGGAAATGATTGAACACATCGGCTACGTATCCGGAATTGAGAACTACTCGCGTATTTTAGATGGGCGAAATCCTGGCGACCCACCATCTACC
Source organism: Candidatus Andersenbacteria bacterium RIFCSPHIGHO2_02_FULL_45_11 (assembly GCA_001817055.1). GTDB lineage: Bacteria > Patescibacteriota > Andersenbacteria > UBA10190 > UBA10190 > HO2-45-11b. Next base: position 11,768 of record MHHP01000037.1, on the reverse strand, counting down.
CTTATCGACTATTTCAGGTTCTCGTTCGGCGACAAAGGCTTTCTCACATTCATTGATGAATCCCACATGACGATTCCTCAAGTAGGTGCCATGTTCGGGGGAGACGCAGCGCGAAAAAAGAACCTCATAGAACACGGGTTCCGCTTACCTAGCGCCAAAGACAACAGGCCACTTAAGTTTTTTGAATTTGAAGATAGGATCGGCCAAACCGTATTTATATCTGCAACCCCAGGGCCGTACGAAAAAAACACGAGCCAGGCAACGGTAGAGCAGATCGTCCGCCCAACAGGGCTCGTTGACCCGGAAATTGAAATCCGTTCTACCAAGCATCAGATAGACGATGTAATGGACCGAATTAAAGAAACCGTAGCAAATGGCCACCGAGTACTTGTCACCACACTTACAAAGCGCATGGCGGAAGAGCTTGCAACATACCTCACAGAATCCGGAATGAAAGCAGCCTACCTGCATTCAGATATCGATACGATGGAACGCATCGATATCTTGAGAAACTTACGAGCAGGAACCTACGATATTTTAGTTGGCATCAACTTACTGCGTGAAGGATTAGATTTACCAGAAGTTGCGTTAGTTGCCATTATGGATGCAGATAAAGAAGGGTACCTTCGAAGCGAAACTGCGCTTATTCAAACTATGGGCCGCGCCGCTCGTCACGTAGAGGGCAAAGTGATTATGTATGCCGATAGAATTACAGGCTCTATGCAACGCGCGATTGATGAAACATCCCGTCGAAGAAAAATTCAGGTGGCATACAATAAAGAACATGGGATTACGCCAACAAGTATCGTAAAAGAATTAAAAGCATCCACACTATCTCGCCCAATTGAAGAAGTTGAAGTCCCCGAGAATCTTACGAAGCAAGATGCAGAACATGTAATTCACAGGCTCACCAGCAAGATGCAATTGGCGGCTCAAAATATGGAATTTGAAAAAGCAGTACAGTACCGCGACGCCATTGCGGCGATACGGAAGAAACCGAAATAGTCTGTCGTTCCCCTCGCCCCGGATGGGGAGAGGGTTAGCCTGCCTGCCGGCAGGCAGGGGTGAGGGGCGTTAGTTGCTATATATTTCCCCTCATCCTCGCCTTCTCCCCGTCAGGGGAGAAGGGACACTCACCCTATTTTCCAAACCCTTCTACCAAATTCACGAGCGTTCGAACGCCATACCCTGTTGCGCCAACTTGCCAATAGGGAA
>MHHP01000037.1:552-10505 GCA_001817055.1 Candidatus Andersenbacteria bacterium RIFCSPHIGHO2_02_FULL_45_11 | reverse complement strand
CCAAGGCGTTTTTTCGACAAATTCTTGCAAGAATAGTGCTGCCGTTATCGCTCCGCCCATTTTCATCGTCGCCGTATTGCGTACATCTGCAACAATGCTTTGCACTGTAGGACGATACTCTTCTGGCAAAGGCATCTCTACCAAGCCTTCCCCCGTTGCTTTTGCCGCTGCCATAATCTTCTCGTTTAATTCCTTCGTATTTCCAAACAGCCCCGCATGTGTATCGCCAAGCGCAACAACACACGCACCTGTAAGTGTCGCCAAGTCTACAATTGCATCGGGCTTGAATGTAACCGCATACGAGAGCATATCTGCAAGCGTTACTCGCCCCTCTGCATCCGTGTTTAATACTTCTATTGTTTTCCCGTTCATCGCAGTTATAACATCGCCAGGCCGGTACGCATCTCCCGATGGCATATTTTCACACGCCGCAATAATCCCATGCACAGCGATATCCGGTTCAAGCGTAGGCAATATAGAAAATAAGCCTAATACCGTTGCAGCCCCGGCCATATCAATCTTCATATCTTCCATTGAATTTGCCGGCTTCAACGATAGCCCGCCCGAATCAAACGTAATGCCTTTGCCAATTAACACTAATATCTTTTTAGGTTTTTTCTTCGGAATATACTTCAGATGAATAACATACGGCTCTTCTTTTGAACCTCTTGCAACTGCAAGAAACGCAGAAAACTTTTTCTTTGCCGCTTGTACACGATTCATAACCGTGAGAGAAATCTGAGGAGATGTTTTTGCAATCTTCTTTGCATGTTGCACAAGCACAGAAGGCGCCATGTGCGATGCAGGCTGATTTACCATTTCACGCGTCAGAGTAACGCCCTCCATAACCTTTTCAGCCAATACAACAATAGCCTTAGCACGAGATGCTTCACCAGCAGATGCAGCAAAAAGAGTTACCGTAGTAAGGGATCGCGCTTTTTGCTCACGTTTTTGCATTGCGCTGTGCTCTGTAAACCAATAGTCTGCAAATAGCACTGCTTCACAGAGCGCACTTGCGGATGCGGTATCGGGCAACATAATACCAACATTGCGAAGCAAGTGTTGCCTAGCATCTAATAGTGCAGCAGCAACGGCGCGACGTAATCCTTCCAACTTTTTTGCAGAATCTAACGAAGGGTCGCCCATCCCAACAACACCGACAAATGGCGCATGCATCCCTTGAGGCGCTACAAATACCTCTGCTCGCCCCCACTCACCGGCAAATCCGATACGATCAATGACAGCGCTGATATGTTTTTGGATTTCAGGGGAATATTGCGTGCCTATGTTCTTGCTGGTATCTACCGGAATAATAATCAAATCAAGCTCAGTAGCAGAGGGCTCTTTTGATGTAACGGTAATAGGTGACATAGCCCCCTATCATACATGGGAGCGCACTTGGGTCAATAGTTTGCGTATTTCGTCTTCCATTGTACTAAGTTTATTTTTTCCCCGAACATCTTGACGAATAAACCCATACGCATCAACCAGCACCGTGCGTGGCCATATCGTATTCTCATACTGCTTCCATGTTATGTATGACGAGTCGCTAACCACAGGATAGTCCAAATGCAGCCGCAATACTGCGCTTTCTACCTTGTCCGCATCTTCTGCAAATGCGTATTGAGGAGTATGAACTCCAAGAATCAAAAAACCAGAGCCTTCATATTTCTCCCACCACACCTTCAAATGCTCTACATCCTCAGCAGAATCGCTATCGCTGTAGTCCCAAAAATGAATAAGTGTCACCGTTCCCGAAAGCTCTTTTTCAAACGAAAGAGGCAAGCGCTGCACTGCAGCTAACTTTGCTTCTTCCGGAAAAGAAGTGACATTAAACCAAATATCGCCCGTAATTTCAGGCGCCACTTTTCCAACTAGCGATTTTGTAAAAAAGTTAAACATATGTATCTCCTCCCCCTTTTCAAGGGGAGGCTGGGTGGGGTGCGTTAGTCTGTTATCCCTCTCACCCCCTCTAGCTCCCCCTTGAAAAGGGGGAGAAACTGCTACTACTCTTTATCTCCCGCAAAAATAACCAGAGATACAACAACAGACAAAATACCAACAACAATCTGCAACCACGGCTGCCCGCCCGTCAAATTCTGCAAGCTAGTATAAAGCGCCGGGATCAAATGCACTAAGCCGCCCACCAAGAGAAGTACCGCCGCCCATAATTGAAGATGTTTATTTTCCATATTCAAGCACCCCCTTCATGAAGTTCTTTGTATAGCTCCACAAAGAACGCAATTGCAATGATACCTGCGATAAACGGAACAAGTAATGAAGCAAGGTAGAGCGTTTGTGTTGAAACGCTGATAATTTGGAATAAGATAACGGCACCAATAATTCTCCACATCACTTGCCACAAGTGGCCATGTACCAAATTCTTCGAATCCTTCAACGCAGTAAATCCAGCCGAGGATGCTTTTACAGCCGTTAAGAGTGGAGCATACATTAGCCACACCGCAATAATTGCAGCAGGAATGAGGAGCGCAACAACAGCAATCATAATCACCGCATCAAGCGCAATAATTCCATTGCCATCAATAGGCAAGCCGGAGCGTGCTGCAACGTAGTACCAATAGTTTAGTGCGTATGCTGGTATGAGCGATGCAATAACGGCAATTGCAGATAAAATACTTGTGTAGAGAACGGGAATATACCGCTTCACTGCCGAAGTTAACGCAGTCATAAACGAAATTTTGTCTTGTGCTGCAAACAAAATCATCTGCGCAGTTGTTGTTAGTACGCCAACGAGGAGCAATAACGCAAAACCCCACACAAACGAAGTGCCATACACGGTTGTTTGAAATACAACCATTGGGTCAGTCCCCGCATCAAGCGCCAACAGGTATTCAGCCATAAGGGGAAACATCAAAATCCCCGGGACAATCATAAGGAGTTGAATCAACAACGCAGACCCCCAACGGTGCAGAAACGTTTTCCACGCATTCGCAACTTGAGTATGAAACGGAAGAAGTGTGATCATATAAAAATTATACCACATTCCAACATGCAAGTAATCTGCTCACCGTTGTCATTCCCGCGAAGGCGGGAATCCAGGCCGTACAACTCTTAGCTCACCTGGCGCAAAGCAGCCTGGGCCGGATGCGATTTATTCAGTTTTTTTCTCAGCAAACTTCAGCACTGCGTCACAATATTGGGCATAGTGATGCACCGCATCTTTAATAGAAGAATAGATGATTTTAGGATCGGTATCATCATACTCATGAACTAGCCTATTCCGTAACCCTGCACTGGGTGCAATTGTGTTCCCAAAACTTTCTTCGTACACACCGATAGTAGCAAGCGCATGGAACGTATCTTCATATCCTCGTACTATCTCATTTCCGTTCCCAAGCTCACCAATAATGTGCCGATTAATACCAATTGCTCGCGTGATAATTTTTTCCAAGAGGCGTTCTACGGCACCATACTTCAAAAAATCCTTTGCAATATCCTCGAAAGAATATTCTGCCAACGACTGAAGGTGCTCAAGATCTTTGAGAATCAAATTAACTTTCCGTTCAACAAAATCTCTATTAAGCATAGGCTGTTTTTAATTTTTCAAGCTGGCGCCGATTGAGCAATTGCTCCAGTTCCCGTAAATCACGGCTATCCATATATGATAAAAAAGCACGGGAGCGAAATTCATCATAATCGGTCAGATTTCCATATAATAACTGGCTATCTCGAGCCACTTCGTATAGAAACAGAGGGTCTGTACCATGGAGCGACTTTACGTCCAGCTCTCGCGCTTTACTGTCACCAAATATTTTTGCAACATCCGCATATATATCCAGTTCTTTATTAAATGAGAACTTTACATAGCCCAGTAATGCAATATCAAGATCGCTACCAGCGTGCTGGCGGCCAGTAGCATAAGATCCGTGCAAAAGGATGAGTTTTAGATGATACTTTTTGCCAAGATCGGCTAATTGGTTATGTTGTTCCACCGCTATTTCCATACGCATAAGTGTAGCAAATGACGGTTTATATAGCTAGGCGCAAAGCCACCGGGGCCTGATGATTTATACAATCGATATATTCTTCTCAACCAATAGGACATTACCGTCTTCCTTTGCCAGTTTTTTCATATCCGGAGTAAATCCGCTTTTACTAAAAAGTATAAAGTATTCTTTTCTAGTCTCCGTTCCCCATCGGACAAACGCAGCCTTGTCTTTAAGACTTTTATAAATGTCAGTCCCAACCGGCCGAGAAGCCCACTTGCATTCACCAAACACAATTTTTTGCTCTCGTTCGCTAATTCCAACAATATCGATTTCTTTCTCAGGCGCCCACCATTTACCAATCCGCTCAATCGGAAACAATTGCTCTTCAAAGTCAAAAATGAGTTCCTGGCAAACATGTTCGTATACAATTGACTCTAACATAGTAAATTGTGCATCAAATTGAGCTACAGCATGTTCATGCCTTCCAACCTCAAGATCGCTTTTGAACGGAAAAACGTACTGGAACCAAAAACGGAAAAAGTTATCCGATATCCTATACAAACCCTTTCTGGATTTCTGTATATTGTTTTCTGTGACAGGCACTTCTTTCTCAATAAGGCGCAGTCGTTCCAATGTAGACAAATACTTTGTAATAACGTTTTTAGGCAGCCCTGTATCGTTCACAATCTCTCCAAATTTTCGCTTACCCCAAGAAATTGCTTTCAAAATCGCCATGTAGTTCTTAGGCTCGCGAAGCTCCTCTTTAAGCATAAATTCTACCTCGTTATGCAGAAATTCGGTTGAGGGAAATATTTTAGTTGTAATATTCTCTTGTACTGATTTTTTCCCATCAATAGCAAGCAGATATGAGGGCATCCCATCAGTAATCGAGTAGATACCCATAAACTCATCAAACTTTTTTTCGGGGAAAAATTTCCAACTATTTTTGAATGTCATTAGATGAACCAGTATTTGCCCTGTTCGCCGACCAAACAACGGCGCTTCGCGCTGCAATGTTTCCGACTCCATCATTGCAATGCTAGAGCCGAGCAGAATAAGAAACACCTTACTGTTTTTCAGATATTCATCCCAACCTTTTTGAAATAGGGAGCTTGTCGCCGAATCTGTTTCAAAAAGATACGGGTATTCATCAATCGCAATCACGAGAGGATCTTCCGTCTTTTTTGAAACGTACTGAAAAAATTCAAGCCAATCGGTAAATCCTCTTGTAGCAAGAATAGTGTCATCAAAGTGATTCCCAACAACCCTACCCAATTCCTTCAATTGATCCGTGTGATTTCGTTTGTCCGCCAAAAAATAGATGCCTGGCTTATCGGCAATAAACTGCTTTACCAATTCCGTTTTACCAACGCGCCGCTTACCATAAATAATAAAAAGCTGAGAGAGGCCGGTATCCCACTTCTCATTAAGCGCCAGTAATTCTTTCTCTCGGTTTATAAACTTCATAGTATTCTTACGATTAGTATACTCTAGAGTATACTAATAATCAAGTGGTAATATTGAACCTTTATAAAGGCGAATTTAGCCTTGCACAACTTTGGGTTTACAACCCATACAACTCCGGCTCACCTGGCGCAAATCCACCCGGGCCCGATACGGCAAAGCTATGGGCGCAATTGCTTTCTGGGGGTTTTTGCAGAAAGATAATTGTCTTTCGTAATAATCTTTTTACCAGTCCTAGCCTCTAATTCCAATTTTGCCTTCTTGGCAATACCGCCACCCTTCTTGCTCGCAACCTTGTTCTCTATCATCCCCTGTGCTTTTTCAGCCTCTGCAATTTGCCGGGTCGACATTTCTGCAAGGGCAGTAAAAATAAGCTCAGCCTCACTCATGTGGTCACGCAAATTCTGAGTTTTCAGACCCTTTATTTTCTTATGATCTTGCACACTAATACCAGCCCACTCGGAATGGATAATATTTGTAAGAATGGCGAATTCTTGTCCATCCTTAATATCATGATCTTTCCAATAGTCAGTAAGCTTGTTGCGGGTTTCTTGCCCCATCATTCGCTGCTGAATCCATTTTTCGCTTCGCCCATGCTTCTGCCACGTTTCTCGCGCCCTATCCAAAGATCTTGCCGGGTCTGCCATTTCTTGCATGCGCTCGTATCCTACTTTCGCAAGCCAAAGCTTAATAGGTTCCGCTTTAGGGCTTGGCACAGATTGAATAAGGCGCAACAATGTTTCCGGGTCGGCAACGTCCGTAAAGCGCATTTTCCCGTCTTCGGCCACCATTTTCAACTGGTTACATTTTGTAACCACTTCACTTCCTTCCTTACCCAAGCGATTTTTAAGAACCTTCCAGTAATTCCTTGCAGCCTGAAAATCTGGCTGGTCTATAAGAGCAGCGATAACGTCCACAACAGAGAACCACCATGTTTCGGTTTCCTCATCATACTCCCGCCTAATTCTCTTACCTTCAAATAACGCAATGCTTGTACGTTCCATAATGGGCTAATTGTACCATATTTGTTCGCTTACAACCCATATAGCTCCGGCTCACCTGGCGCAAATCCGCCTGGGCCGGATGCGGCGAAGCTATTACAACCTTACTCCAAAACAGACAAATAGTTTTTCAGATTAAATATCGTATCTGCTTTCAAATGCGCTTTTACCCAAGCTTTCTGCTTGGCATCCAGCAGCTCACCAAGGCCGTCTAAAATTCTGTTATCGGGGACACTTTCGATTATTGCAATACAGTCAAGCAAGTATGCTTTCAGAGGCTTTCCAACTAATGCATGAACCGTCTCGGGTTCATATGCCCAATCATGCGAGGTAAAGTAGTATATGTCATAAATATCACGCATCGCTGTCTCCTTGCGCCCTCCAAGGGCAGATAGCTTCCCAGCAAAAAGATACTCCTTCTTGGCAGTCAGCATTGAAATACCAAGATATTCCCGTAACTCGTATTGATCCTTCATAGCAGGGAGCAGTTCACGAGTATTAATCTCAACTTTAACATTATAGTCAGCTTCCCCATAAGAAAGGAGCGCGAACACTGTGTATCGTTTAATCGTACTATCTTTCACCGTTCCGTACTTGGCCAGAATATTCTGTATGCGATTAAAGACCAGCGCCTTCTGTTCCTCTGTCACATCCAGCAAGTCAAAATCAAGATCAACTGAAAGCCGAGGCAGTCCGTAGAAAAAATACATACATGTTCCGCCCTTAAACCCCAATAACGAAGCAATAGAAGCATCAGAATAGATATCCCGAAGAATTTTTCCCATAATCAACTGATGTTTTTCTCTATTCAGCATAGGCATTGCGATATGAAGTAAGCCGTTCTACCAATTTTTTATTGTCATATATATCAACCAAGTCAAAGCACTTCTCCCAATCAATCGGCCTCAAATTATCAAAATGGTATTCTTTAGAAATATAGAGCATGTCCAAAAACGCACGCTCCACAGTCGCAATACTATACGTTCCCTTATTCACAATCCCTTTCGGATTAAATAATAGTTCATCTTTCAGTTTTCTGAACTGAATACTGTGAGTATCTATCTCTACCGTTTTTGGCCATTTGCTCGCAACAAATACCGTATCATAATGCTGGAAAATAACAGCTGATTCCCGCAGCACGGTTTCAAAACTGATATATGAAGGCGTATATATACTCGTTGCAAGTTCTTTAAGGTTATAGTCTTTATCACGGGCAAATACTCCCCTGGTAAGCCGAATCAAGGATCCCTTCTTAACATAGTAGGCAATTTTCGACTTCAGATTATTATTATCTTTTTCTGCCCACAATAAAGCCAAATCCTTAATTGTGAAGATAGTCTTTTGAGACTGATACAAGGTAGCAATGGCGTTTTCCATACTAAATCATCTAATGGGAGTAAGATTTATTCTTACCTCCATTGTATCATAAAAAAGTAGCTCGTACAATAGCGATAACTAAACATGAGAATATTTCTGTCCTTTAGTTACAACCCATATAGCTCCGGCTCACCAGGCGCAAATCCACCCGGGCCAGATGTGGCGAAACTATCTATGCTTTGATCCAAACATTCTTGGTACCCCTTCGCCCGAAAAAGAAGAGTCCGAACAGTCATTGAAAATAAAAAACTCGAAAAGTGTGGTATTTAAGGGGAGAAAGTGCCATTATCTATTTTATTATCAACCGCCCTTGAAAATAAGCCTTGGGGGACTTCTTGGCCCGGCTTTCGGTAATAGCTGTCTTTTTTAGCCTTGCCAACTTTTTCCAACAACCCTCTCTCTACCCATCCTCGTAATAACCGTGACATTTTCAGAACATCGTCTAGACCAGTTATCTCACGCGCCTTCCCATTGATAATGCGATAATTTTCGTCGAGATATTTACTGACTGTATCCCAGTACTCAATTTTATGAATGTTAAAAAGTAACAACAAAACCGTATTCGGTCGTAACTTGGGAGGAGAAAATAATGGCTCGTACAAATTTTGCTCCTTCATCACCTCAAACATACGATCCACCCCCTCGCCAATATCGAGATTGGGTGCAGCCTGGAAACGATTTAGCGTGCGCAATACTAAAGGATTGCGAGCAAAGCGTTCCTCTCTGATGTTTTCGACAGTGATATGACCGGGGTAAGTTCCAGGACTTTCAACCTCGACGCGATCATCGAAGAATCTCACTTGAATATCATCCTGCACAAAGTAATTCCTGTGTATTACTGCGTTTGTTATTGCTTCCTGGAATGCCCATTCCGGTATCAGAAACGTTGGACGAAACGAAGCTCCGCTTAATTTTGGAGGCGAACTTCTTACGATCCCACGAAAATATTCTATAGCTCGCTCAATCTGCATCATCAGAGGCCCCTCAATAGTGAATGGTCTGGTAACAAAATTGGGCTTGCCAGTATATGTCGGCTTCGTGCCATAGTAATGAGAAATCTTTATTCCACACTTGCTGGTTAGTGCGACTGATGGATTATTGCCAAACAATAGCACACCTGCTTTTGTCAGTTCATATTTGCCGTCAGTATCTATCGCCAAGCCGTTATCCTTCAAAAATTGCCAATCATCTAGACCGGTGCTGGCTGTGTCTTTTTTATACTGGGCTAGAAGCTCTCGATCCAAGACTTCTAAAGAATTAACCTTGGACTTTTCACTCTCGAATTGAATCGCACCTTTTTCATATTTAAGACGCATAATTTCAGTTGAACCAATTTTGACATTCTGTCTTCCTTTCCTAATAAAAGTATCACCTCGTTTAAGGGAGTGGACATCATTGCTCTTCTTAATACTGAGCACGAGAAGCTTATCTGGGTACCCTTGAGCGTTAGTTATGTCGAGTTCGAATTTGCCCCATACTATAAGTGGTGGATCAATTTCTTTATCAATCAGTTTCAAAAAATCGGAAACATTATCAGCATTTTCACTGATTCCAAGAAGTCGTTTTTCTCCTTGAGCTTTGGCGGGATCTTCCAAACCAACTACTATAAAACCACCATCAGCATTAGCAAAGCCAACTACAGTTTCCAAGAGGTCTGCCGGTTTAATAGCAGCCCTTTTACATTCAAAAGTTTGCCACTCTTGAGTGTCTAGAAATATTTGTATGATTTCTTTATCTTCCATAATCTTATAGTAACATCTCCTAGACGCACGCTGAGTATAGGCCTAATTCTTCTACCTTCAAATAACGCGACGTTGTGAGCTTTCTTCATGCCTTAATTGTACCATATTTGTTCGCTTACAACCCATACAACTCTGGCTCTCCTGGGGCAAAACCGCCTGGGCCGGATGCTGCGTAGCTATCAACGCTCTGCCTTAAGCACTCTTGATAGCCAGTATCTGCAGGATAACTCCCGGGGTAACCATAGAATGCGCCCCCTTTACTTGTACCAACATAAAAATCATGTTTCCGGATTCGATTCACGCCAAAACACGCCTGACATGACGAAGGCGCATTTTGTGTGGGCAAAATATGTGGAGATCCACTAGTAGACCAAAGGGGGAAGTTAAGAAAATTTGGACACCACACCTGCTCATCCCAG
>MHHP01000037.1:0-540 GCA_001817055.1 Candidatus Andersenbacteria bacterium RIFCSPHIGHO2_02_FULL_45_11 | reverse complement strand
AATCCAATATGGGTCACCTGGATTTTGGCCGCCAGGCGTGCCAAGCCGCGCAAAATCTGTAACATTCTTTCCACCAATCCCCTTAAAACCAGCGAATAAACGATTCAATCTTCCTGTTTCTGAATACATATATGGAAACACTTGTTGCACAAGTGGCTTAAAGCCATATCCCGAGGGATTTGCAGGGCTTGGCGCCTGCACCCCACCGGGAGTGACTAAACTCCCAATAGCCGTACCTAGGCCATGAAATGGAAAGTAGCTTGCGGGAAGATTTCCAATCAGTGGGTTCACATTTGTTTTAAACCCCGCGCTTCTTGTTCCAGAAGCACCTTCATTGATAGATGCATCATTAGGGTTTCGCGGAATAATCTTTGCTCCTGTTTGAGCAATAGTAATACTGGTACCCCAAACACCCGCAACTATCAGTACCGCAAAAGCTCTTTTAAAAATATTGTTCATACCCTATTTGATTATAGTCTGACTTGTACCAGCCCCGCCATTCAACACTCCCCCCAGCACACTCGTCACCGTATTCCTCAC
>MHHP01000036.1 GCA_001817055.1 Candidatus Andersenbacteria bacterium RIFCSPHIGHO2_02_FULL_45_11 | reverse complement strand
ACGCCGAACGAGGTTTTCTCTACAAGTTGATATGCGCTTTGGTTGTTAATTGGCGTTTTGTGGACCAGGTGGGTAAAAGATATGCGAGTATGGATTGCAGGGTCGGTATCGGAAGCTTAGTATAATGCTCAGAGAAATAAGTTCTAGCACTGTCCTTCCATCTGGACATTTGACAGAATAATAGTATAAACGTACATTGCTTGTAATGTATTCGCCCTTTCCAAATAATGTTGTTAACAAGAAAGACTCGTTATGGACATAACATTTCTACTGAGCATTTTAGTCAGCGTTTTCTCTCTTGCGTTGGTCTTGATCGGTATTCCTGCTCAAATCAAAAAGAACTATAAGGAAAAACGTTCTGGTCAGCCGATCGCGACGATCCTAATTGCTCTTGGTTTTTATACTTCTTCCATTGGCTTCTTTGCACTCACGCGCGCTTGGTTACCGCTAACTTCGTTCTGCATCGGAATCATTATGTGGGGAATTACGCTCGTTCAATACGTTATGTACGAAAAAAAGAAAAGCGTGTAAACCTCACCACACTAAAACCCTTTGCTCACGACACCGAGTCGTGGGCTCTTTTTTACCTAAAACTCAAACCCCTTACCCTTATGCAGATTGAAATATCGTCGCCAATGTCCTAACCTCTCCAAACAACTGATCTAATAGACTGTCCTTGTCAGTTCGACGTAGTAATGTAAGCGTGGACAAAAAATAGAGATTACCCAAATACCCCCTGAACGTAGTCGCGAGTTAATTGATGCGTTGATTCTTCAAACACTTGCTTCATTGCACCAAATTCAACCAAGCGACCCATATGGAAAAACCCTACATAATCAGCAATTCGATGCGCTTGCTGCAAGTTGTGAGTAACCACTATAAGCGCATAGTCCTTTTTAAGATGCACGATAAGGTTTTCAATATTGCGCGTAGAAACAGGATCAAGTGCGGAACAAGGCTCATCAAATAAGATAACTTCCGGAGCAACTGCAATGGTTCGAGCGATACACAGTCGCTGTTGCTGCCCGCCCGATAATCGAAGTGCTGGCATCGCTAGATGATCTTTGACCTCGTCCCATAACGCTGCCTTCACCAAGCTATCATGCACTTTTTCTGTAATCTTTTTTTGATCGCGCATACCGTGAATGCGAAGGCCATATGCTACGTTATCAAAAATACTTTTCGGAAAAGGGTTTGGTTTTTGAAATACCATTCCAATCCTCCTTCGCAAATGAGTAACGTCTACGCTTTGCCCATATACATCTTCATCACGATGCATCACTTTTCCCCGAACATAAAAATCTGGAGTTAAATCGTTCATTCGATTTAAGCATCGTAAAAACGTACTTTTCCCACAACCAGAAGGGCCGATAATTGCCGTAATAGATCGAGGAGGTATGTCAATACTTACATCATGCAGCACGGATTTTTGCCCGTATCCTGCCTGAAGACCCCGTATAGAAAAAACCATATTCATTGTGTGTGTATCGTTCATATTTTTTGTTGATATCGATGCCGTAGCCAAATAGCCACAGCGTTAATAGTAAGTGTAATACCAAGCAATACCACTACTCCGGCGGCTGCGTTCGCTGTAAATGCCTGCTGGGGCCGAGAAACCCAATTAAAAACTTGTATGGGCAATACTGTAAAAGGGTCTCGAACTGATTGTGGCAGAAACGCAATGTATGTTAATGCGCCAATCATAATAAGTGGCGCAGTCTCTCCTACTGCCCTTGAGACGGCTAAAATAATACCGGTTAAAATACTCGGAAACGCCGCCGGAAGTACCTGATGCCAAATGGTTTGCCACCTACTTGCACCCAGAGCGTACGAGCCTTCACGTAAACTATGAGGCACCGCACGAAGTGCTTCGCGAGTTGCCAAAATTACAATTGGTAAAATCAAAAGCGCAAGTGTTCCAGCCCCTGCCAATACGCTCCGCCCAAGAGCCAGCAAACGAACAAACAGCCCAAGACCGAGCAAGCCATATATTATAGATGGAACTCCAGCTAAGTTTGCGATATTAATTTCGAGGATACGAGACAACAAATGCCGACTACTATATTCCTCTAAGTACAAGGCAGTCATCACTCCTAATGGAACAGCCATAAGCGCACATAGTACAATCACCCATATCGTCCCTACCCACGCTGATAAAATACCAGCCTGAGAAGCTATTCTTGAAGGAAAGCTTGTAAAAAATTCTAACTGTAGCCTGGGAAATCCTTCTATAAGTGCTTGTCCGAAAAGTACCACAAGCACCACTACGCCAAAGAGAATACTCAATACTCCGGCATATCGTACAACTTGGTCAATACCAGATGCCCGGCGCACCCACCATGGCTCATTCTGATGACGATATATATCATTCATAAATTTCTCGAAAACGATTTTGAAGCCACGCACCCAATACATTAAACATAAAGGCCCCGAGGAAAAGTGTCATGCCCACTGCAAATATCGTCCTGTATTCCAGAGAGTCGGTCGGCGTATCGCCCATACTTACTTGAACAATGTACGACGTTACTGTTTCAATAGGGACAAGCGGATTGAGCGTAAGCCGCGGTTGCAGTCCGGCAGCAATAGCAACAATCATGGTCTCTCCAATTGCACGAGAAACTCCTAATAAAAAAGCAGATGTGATTCCGGAAAAGGCTGCTGGGACAGCGACCGAAAATACCATCTGCCACCTACTTGCACCCAGAGCGTACGAGCCTTCACGTAAACTATGAGGCACCGCACGCAATGCATCTTCGCTTAAAGAGGATATAATCGGCAAGATCATAATGCCCATTACAATACCGGGGGAAAGCGCATTGAACCCAGAAAGACTAGGTATGAGCCGTTGTAAAAGCGGTGTTACGAGCTGCAATGCAAAATATCCATATACGACCGTAGGAACAGCAGCCAAAATTTCTAGTATCGGTTTTAGAATCGAACGCACACGTTCCCGCGCATATTCACTCAAATAGATGGCACTCATCAGACCAAGTGGCAAGGCAACAATCATTGCAATACCAGAGGTAATTGCAGTACCAGCAAAGAGCGGCAGAACTCCGAATTTTTTATTGGAAAAAAGTGGAGTCCACTCTCTTCCTGTCAAAAACTCCCAGACGGAAACTTCTTGGAAAAATCGTATCGTTTCCGTCATGAGCACCGCGATAATACCAATGGTAATGACAATGGAAGAGAACGCCGCTAGTTTAATGAGCACTTCAATGGCGTATTCGCCGACACGGCGCGCATACACAGCATCCTTAGCGAGCATCGAGTATGTGATCAATTGTTACGCCTACTTGCGACCCTCCTGCAAATGCAGAACCCACTGTACGCTTTTTAAATTTATCTCGTGCGCGTTCATACGAATTTCCAGGCAACGTAATGTATCCTACTTGAGGCACCAGCTTTGTTGCTTGATCCAAGTAGTACTCAACGAAACGGCTTACGTCCTCTCTATCAGCAGCTGCTTGCGATACGTAAATGAATATTGGACGAGATAACGGTTGGTATGTCCCACCTTCAACTGTCTCTCGGCTGGGCAAGATTGCGCCTGCTCCGTTTTCTGCTTTACCATCATCAACCGGAACTAGCTTAAGCTTGTCTTTATTCTGTTCATAGTACGCCAAACCGAAGAATCCGAGAGCGCCCTGATCATTTGAAATTCCCTGAACAAGCACGTTGTCATCCTCACTTGCCGTAAAATCTCCTCGGCTGCTATCTTCCTTGCCTACGATGGCTTCCGTAAAGTAGTCAAACGTTCCCGAGTCTGCTCCTGGTCCATAGAGATGCAGTTCTGTGTTAGGCCAGCTCGCACGAACATCGCTCCACTTCAACACTTTACCCTGCGCCCCTGGCTCCCATATCTTTTTTAATTCCGTCACCGTTAGGGAGTCTACCCATGTGTTCTTAGGATGTACCATTACAGCTAATCCATCGTACGCTACTGGCAACTCAATATATCCAATATTGGACGCCTTGCATGCATCAGCTTCTGTGGACTTAATAGGCCTGGAAGCATCGCTTATATGCGTTTCCCCTGCACAAAACTTTTTAAACCCTCCACCGGTGCCAGAAACACCCACCGTTACATTCACGAGACTATCTGTTTTCTGAAAATCTTCGGCTACTGCCTCCGTAATAGGAAATACCGTAGATGATCCATCTACGGTAATAATGCTTTTCTCCCTTGAGCCTGCATCCGACCCGTCATTATTCGTATCACTACGGCTCATGACCCCGTAGCCTAGTAATATAACAATTACTACTATCGCTCCTGTAATGAATTGTTTATTCATATAAATAGAGTTAATGTATAAATATATATAACTTATTTAAATATATATTCTTTTAGACTTATGGCATACAGCAAAAACCAATGAGTTTTCAACAGGCTGTATAGTAGGCTATATACATATATAGACATATGGAGAAACGAAAACTACAACGTACAGGGGGTGCAAGTTTGACTGTTACCTTGCCTAAAAAATGGATTGATGACCAACAACTGCAATACGGACAGCAAGTTGCCATGCATTCCCAAGGATCTGGTACGCTTCTTTTGAAACCAGTTTCGGAGCGTGGACAATCTTCTCAAACGATACTTCAAATGAAAAACCTTACGCCAGATATGATTATGCGAAAAGCAATCGCACTCTTTATTTCTGGAGTAAATGAAATCACATTCTTGTTCCCCGGACTCACCAAGGCTCAGCGCTCTCATATACGATCAATTATCGACCGACTTATCGGATTTGAAATAGTCGAAGAATCTTCCGGAACTGTCGTTATACGAAATATTTTAGATATTACGAAACTACCCATCCCTGATATGGTCGATAAAATGTTCTTGCTTGCCCGATCCATGATCGCAGACGCAATAGAGGCAGCATTACAAAAAGATATTGATTCGGCCCAAGATATTATCAGCAGAGACAGGGACATCGATAAACTCTACCTGGTCATTAACCGCCAATTTCATTCGATACTTGAAGATCGTATCACAGAAGAGGATGTAGGCATTGATCGACTAGGAATAAGTTATTATCACACAGTTGCATTGCAATTAGAACGTATCGCCGACCATGCGGTAAAAATTGCTACGGCAGTTACCCAGGACGATTCCATGAAACCAACTACAGCGAAAGCCCTTACCGTATCCACGAAACAAATCCTGCAGATACTTGATGATGCACAAAACATCATCCATGCAGTGAGTCATAAACTCGCACATATACTACTCGATCAAAACGATCATGTAGAAGATAACCTGATACGGATGAGGCAGAAGCATCAACAATATTCTATGCTCGGTATAACAATGCTAGATAGCCTTGATCGGACGCGAGGATATCTTATGAATATCGCCGAAGCAACGATAAACTATTCTACATATACCGCAGAAAAAGATATGGGTACCACTTTAAAAATCCATTTGGTATAACTAAAATTAGCCCTCTGTAAGCTAGGTGCTTGCGCACGCAAGGCATGAAGCCTGCTTTCGCCTACTGATGGACTAAACCTATCATTTAGTATGCCTTGAGTTATTCTCAAAGGACCCAAAAAAGGCGATTCTTAGCTTTCCAGTATATCGCCCTCGGGTAAGGCAAAGTTATTTCTAATTGCCTGCTCTATTGCCAGAAGTGTCTTTGGGCTGACTCTGCCGATTATTTTTTGAATACGCTGCTTATCTATTGTTCGTATTTGATCGGTCACAATATGAGATGCAGCTCGTAGTCCGCCTTCGGGTGGCAATAGGGGAATCAAAAGAGGTTTGCCTATTTTTCTTTTTCGATTTCATCCAAAGCCCTGTCCAGTTCAATCTCGACAACTTCCCATTCTTGTATCGTTTTTGCAATACTCTGAGCAGCCGCAGGGGGCATTGTGCGGAGTGTGTACTTTTGATTTGTATGCGATTGACTCATGGTATAAGTGTATCCTTATATCATGAAGTATTGCGAGGATGTATGATAAAAGGAATATATTATGAAACCCATCAAACCTCAGCGTCTCCATAAAGGCGACATCGTTGGAATATGTTCTCCATCAGGAACGATTGATCATAAACGCGAGCTTTTTGAACGTGCAAAAAGCAACTTTGAACAGGCAACTGGGCTGCGAACACTTGTTGCATCGAATGCGTATGCCAAGCATTACTACAGCGCGGGTACGCCGGAAGAGCGTGTGGCAGATTTTCATGAGCTGATCCGTAATCCCGACGTGAAGGCGATAGTATTTTCTGCAGGAGGGGATACGGCATTGGATCTGTTGCCGCTGCTTGATTACGAATTAATTAAAAAAAATCCAAAAATTATCACCGGTATTTCTGACGCCACGACACTGTTGTCTGCCATTACGGCAAAAACAGGGCCTATAACATTTTTAGGCTTAGAGATTTTGGATTTCGCAGATCGCGATATGCCATACACGCTTGAATCGATACGGCGTATGTTGTTTGATGGTACGCCCGGAGAAATACACGCAAATCCGAACTGGAAAGAATTTGATGGGATTACTCATGCATATACCGGTTGGCAATCTATCAAGCCCGGAGTTGCGGAAGGGGTGTTGGTCGGCGGTAATATCCAAAGCTTTATGCAGCTTGTAGGCACGGAGTATGAACTCTCTAGTGCCGGGGCAATTGTATTTTTTGAAGCGTATAAATTACCAAAAAAACAAATCCACAAATCATTGATGCAACTAAAACTTCGCGGATATTTTGATATAGTTGCAGGCATGGTTGTGGGTTATAATCTGGAAAGTGATAATCCAGAGGTAGTCGGCAATGAACAACCGATTGCGGAAACGGTACTTGAAGTAGTGGGGGAGTATAATTTCCCGATTATGCAGATTGGTGAAATAGGCCATCACGTAGAAAATTTCTTGCAGCCAATCGGAGCAAAAGTACGTATGGACGCAACTAACCTAATATTCGAAATAGCAGAATCGGTTGTTGAGTAGTTGCATTACTCAGCTATATTCCAGTAGTATCCTTATATCTAGTATTTGCCGGTTTAGCTTAATGGTAAAGCAACGGTTTTGTAAACCGTAGAGTGTCGGTTCGATTCCGACAACCGGCTCCAGATCTGTTATTATCAATCTATGGATACCAAGGAAGTAATCATAAGTCGCCTTATCAAAAACCTCGCTGAGGTGATTACGGAAGATGAGTTACGGGAACGGCTAGCTTCGGGCGAACCATTGACTCATTACATTGGCTTTGAAATCTCTGGATACGTGCATATTGGCCAGGGGATTATGAGCGCTCTTGTTATAAAAGACCTCCAAGCACTTGGGGTGAAGTGCACAATCTGGCTTGCAGATTGGCATACGTCTCTTAATGATAAACTTGATGGAACAAAAGAAACGGCTGCGAAAATCGGTAAGGGATACTTTACGGAAGCGATGAAAGCGTGTCTGCTTGCGGTAGACGCTGATGTTGATAAGGTTGAATTTCGTTTAGCAACTGATTGGTATTCGAAGAACATGATGGAATATATGGCATTAACTGTTAAGGTAATGCAAAAAACCACAGATTCTCGTATGCGTAGAAGTATAGACATTATGGGTCGCGAGTTAGGAGATGACGTGGAAATGTCGAGTCTCATGTACCCAGCTATGCAGGTAGCAGATGTTTTTTATCAAAATTTAGACATCGTCCATGCTGGTACGGATCAAAGAAAAGTATATGTGATTATGCGGGATGTTGCGAAAAAATTATTTCCCGATAAAAAGAAACCGATTGTTATATCACATGCATTGATGCCTGGCCTGAAAAACCCAGACGGGAAAATGAGCAAATCAGATCCTGAATCGGCGATTTTTATTCATGACAGTGAGGAATTTATAAAAAGAAAAATTACACACGCATATTGTCCGGAAAAAGAAACTGAGAAAAATCCTGTTTTGAGTTGGGCAAAGCATTTATTGTTTTGGAATCGTACCGAATCTTTTTATATAAAGCGCAATCCAGAATATGGAGGGGATATTCAGTTTGAAAGTTATTCAGAATTAGAGGAAGCCTTTCACAAGGGCGATGTGCATCCATCCGATTTAAAATCAGCTGTTATAAACGAGCTCATTAAACTCTTGAAACCAGTTCGCGAGCATTTTGCAAAGCCGGAAATCGCAGCAATGAAGCAGGAGTTGGACGACGTGCTGGCCAAGCGATAGGGAATGGCTTCTGACGACGCAATAAAGGATCAGGCACAACAAGCTTTGGCTAATTTGCCTGTAAGGGCGGGTGACTGGTTTGTGCATTACAAAGGCGGGAAGTACGAAGTGGCAGCCCTTGCCCTCAAAGAGGATACGCTTGAACCACTTGTGATATATAGGAGTCCGCAACACGGTAATACTGTGTGGGCACGATCGTATTCGGAATGGAATTCAGAGGTTGAATGGGAAGGGAAAACAGTACAGCGGTTTGTGAAAACGACACTGTAGTGTCGTCCCGGGCAGTGACCCGGGAACCACGCGACGTGGATACCCCGATCAAGTCGGGGTATGACATAGGAGGCCGGGATGACAACGTTAATTTTGAGCCAGCAGTGGGAATCGGACCCACGGTCTCGTCATTACCAATGACGTGCTTTGCCACTAAGCTATGCTGGCATATTGGTAGGATAGAGTAAGTCGGACAAAAATGGTACCCTAACTCATAAGATATATGCGCAAGTTTATTATCGCTATTTTTATTGCTATATGTGGACTTGGCGTGTATGCATACGTTGCGCAAGAATCAACGATTAAAAAAGACGAAGCGCCAAAAGTACTCGCTGCAGAAACACGAGAAATTCCTGCCTTGGAAGCCTTGATTGTTCAAGTTGTTGAAGCTGCGCATACTCGCCGTATCCTTGTGTGCGGCAGCCGTGGATGCGAAACAAAAGAGCCACCATCTTCAGTTGAAGGCGACGCACGTTCTGATGGAAAGGTGTGGTATCGGTATCGGGAACGCGAAGACAATGGAAATACAATACGAGTACTAGAAAAAGTTGATGGTGGGGGTAAGGCCACCACGATTACAGAAGAGAGTGCGTTTGTTCGGCCACGAGGCATGATGCTTAGCGCTGATGGCATGAAGATGGCATATTTCCTAGATAACATTCACGACGATTCGGGCCTTACGGAGCTATGGGTATATGACAGTGCAACGGGAGGTGCGCAAGTTGTTGCAGAAAACTTGAGCAGATCTGATATCGCATCGTCTGTGCGCTGGAATGCATCTTCGAGAGCGCTATGGTTTTTGAATGAATCAAACGTGAAAGAACTTGTTGTGATTCCGCTCTCTGGTAGTACCGCGCTTCCGGTACCGGTTCGTATCTCTTGGAGTGCATATGCTGATGAGGTAGATCGAGGCGTGATGGACGTGAGCGATGGCAGGCAGCTTATTGCTTTTACACACGACACGATACCGGGATTTTCTCAGCTGGTTGTAGCTCAAGATGGATTGCAGGGAACAAAAACCCAGAAAACGATCAAGGGGCGGGTTGTATACATTCGATGGATGGAAGATGGAGCGTTATTCTACGCAGTGCAAAACGGGGAGAACCTCACGTTCTGGATGGCCAACACTACGAAAGAGTGGCCCATTGCGCGCATGAAGGCGCAGTTTCAATCTGCGCACAGTACGGGCTCCCCGGATTTAGCCGCATTCATCGCAAATCCTCGAACGAATGAAAGTCATTTGTATGTACTGCAAATTGCAACAGGGCTTGTACAGGATCAGATGGTACTGCCAAAACTAGCCGGAAGTACTTCGTATGTAGTGCAAGCAAACGAAGCGGCTACCGTTCGAGATCAAGCAGTTGCCGGTATTACGGCCACGCTTTCTGATTCCGTACTCACAGCCTTTATACAGACGCAGATACAAAAGATAACTTCGGATGCAAAAGCAAAAGCCATTCGCATTATTACAACAGACAGTGCAAACACGGTATATGTTGATTATACGAATGCTTCTGAAGATACGCATCGAATAGTAGTAACGGTTCAGGATGCGATATATCCATCATGGAAAGTACTTGCTACCTATAGTATCAGCGGAGGACAGTGGACCAGAAGTGGTCTCTCGCATGGGGCGGATCCAAATAACGTAAAGATGTATGAATGGGAAGATTCTCTATCGCAGTGGATATTAAAAACGGTATACTGAACCTGGAGGGCAGGATTCTACCCAGGCATATTTTACTTAGTAGAGTCGATAAATACTGTTGTATATAAGGAATACGCAAAAGCCTGCATTTGCCTATTGACAGAAATATTTCTTGTAGTATGATACAAGGTTATTTATTCATTAACCACTTACTATAAATGTATCATTTATTGAGACATAGCGTCAGTATATCAGCAGGAATATTCCTGCTGTTGATTGGTATTGCTCCGGTTGCGCATGCGAACGGATTTCAATATGTATTTAATGATACTGGAAACAATTCCACAGCTCTTATTGTTTCATCTCCGGTTCACAATTCCACTATTGCAAGCCCATCAACTGTCCACTACAGCTCGGAATATACGTGGGTAAATTGTGGTAACGGTGCTGTTGCGGGAATAATCAGTCTCTACGTACCGGGCACTCCTGGAAAGTATACATTCGAAAACGATGGAGCGACTACATGGAAAAAAATAAAATCAAATACGGAAACGTTTACTTCCGCAGAAGCACGAAGGGTAGTTGCGCTCTCGGGCGATCTTACGCTTACCGGTGCACCAAAATCTTCAACAACGCTGAAGACAGTAGCAAAGTGGAAGTATCTTGAAGATCCTGTTGATTATAAACGATCATTACGACTTGATTATACATGGTTACACTTTGTTGGACCGAAGCAAACCCCTGCACCGTCACCGACGCCATCTGCGTCTCCAACCCCTACCCCCACGACATCACCTATTCCTACAGCAACCCCAACCCCTACAACAACTCCTAACCCAACCCCTACCCCCGAAGTGAAGATTAAAGAGAAAGGATTGCAGATCTCTAAAACAGATCATAAAACATTGCTGCGCCCGGGCAATACGTCTACCTATGAAATTCTTGTAGAAAACACAGGGGAGATAGACTTCCATGATCTGGATATTACAGACACCTTACCGTCTAACCTCACTATCCAAAGTGTAGGGCAGGGTGGAGCAGTATCAGACAAGAAAGTAACATGGACAGGTATTGAATTGGGATCGGGCGAAAGTAAGACATTTATTATCAATGTGAAGGTGAATGCAAATACTGCAAACAACACCAACCTACACAACATAGTAACTGCTGTTACGAATGATAACGATCTCTCCGACAATGCTACTGACGATACACTTGTGCAAACTATTCCAAAGGTTGCAGGTGTTACTATTAAAGTAACTCCAGCTCCGCAGCCAGTACCTGTGTCTGCAAAGACGGGCAGCGGAATGCCATTAGCGGTCGCAGTATCTACTATATTCGGAGGTTCTGGGTTGGCATGGATAGTGCGCAAAAGCGTACTTGGGTAAAGACAACTGCATAGATGTAAAACAAAACCCGCCACATAAGGCGGGTTTTGTTGTTGCGAGCGTACCTGATATCATGGAGTTGAGATATGAGACGTTTAGCGTTATTTGCATTATTGATCCCTGTAGCTGCGCTTGCACAAGAGGCGTCGCCCATTGCGTATCGTATAAACCCCTTGCCGATTATCTCTGTGACGGACATTAAGGCAACACCAGAGGGCAAAACAGTACACGGCTTTTTTACCATCCACAATACTGAGGATCGATCCGTAGGTAATATACTGTACGAGCTGCAATTAATTCAGCCCATTGCAGGCCATGAAGTAAATGTATTGTATGCCGATGACCCTATATTTTATGATCGGGTGATTCCTCCACAAGACCCGATCGGATTGTCTGCGGGTCAGAAAAAAAAGATTGCATTCACCTATATACTGCCAGGCGTTCCAAAAGGGGAGTATCGTTTGCGTGTCAGATTAAAAACAAGTAACGATCGCCAAATGGGGTGGCTTGACACTTCAATTCATATATCTGAAATATCACCAGCGCCGTATGGCATGATAGAAGCTGACAGTATAGACGTGCGTGCCGTGGACCCTATAACCAAAGAAAACAATTCTTCTTGGGCAGCTCGTTCAGGACCAAATGTACATCCTAAAGCATCTATTAAGCTTCGCGCTACGGTTACGAATATAGGAACCGTCCCTATGTCGGGTACTATACGTATTGCAACAAAAAAAAGCCTCTATGTGGGGCAAGGGGAGGATGTAGTATATGGAAAATCGATTGCATTGCAGCCGGGCGAGAAAAAGCAGCTCATGATACCGATTGTAGCAGAGCAACCCCCCGGGGCATATCAGGTATTGGTTTCTGTAGTAGATGGTACTACGCGTATGTCGGGAATTGCAGAATACAGATATGTTGTATACGGAGTATCCGCCTCGGTGGTATCCGTACTATTACGCGATATTTCGTATAGGAAAGGTGGAGAAGTAACAGCTGATTTTACAATCGCCGGCTCGGCGGACCGTGTACGTGCCGTGAAGGGAATATTAGATGCCACCATTTCTGATAAAAAGGGAGATGTGGGTACTACTTCTGATGCGTTCAGTATTATCGGCGAAATTCCGTTGCAGGGTCTGGCAACAATTCCTCTTAATCGCAACCTCTGCGGAGCGCCGTCAATTACAATGAAAATTACAGGAGAAGATGGCTCTATACTCGATACGCTTACAACAACGTTTCCATCAAAGAGACATGCTTGTGGGATACCGTATTGGTGGGGTGCGCTTGTTGCACTAATTGGAATTGGAGGCGGCATATTCCTATGGAGGCGAAGAAATGGTACAATGCAATCATGATACCAACACAAAAGATATACTCATTTCTCATATCGTTGCTTCTAGCCCTAACGCCTCTTACAAGCTCTGCTCAATCATCTCTTGAAATAGAAGGAGATCAACCTGGTATTTGGGTTAATGACAATCTGGCAATTGGAGATATTACTGTTACATCAAAAACAGTAGACACAATCCAGGGCACATTCGTTATAAAAAACAAGTCTTCAAATAGCTTTGGTGATCTTCATGCTCAGGTAGCTTTGTATGAACCAGAGCCCACAGTAGAGCCAAATACTGTTGTGCAAGACACCGCTCGTTTATTAGATAGAACAATTCTTCCGGACACCATTACTCTTTTGCCAAACGAAGAAAAAACAATACCGTTTGTATTTTCCCCTATTGCATTGCCGTTGCATACATATCGACTTCGAGTGCAGACGTTTACTTCTCAAGGGCAAATGCTTACATGGGACAATATTCCCATCGAATTCGGTAATTCGGACGTTCAATTTTTGACGGTGGATTCAGGGCTTGTATTGACTTCAAGTTTTCCAAAAGGCGTACCCTCGTTAAACGGAGTTAATGTTGATCCGAATAGCGATATTCGTATTGGATACACCATTCACAACCCAACTGCAAAGAGCATTATCGCAACACCGGTCCTTACTTCGTACATATTTGATATAGGGGGCAAGGTTGCCGGTACCACAACAAGTGACGCAGTTTCATTGCAGCCGAATGAAACAAAAGAAGGGGAGATGAAGATACGCACAATGTCTATTCCGACTGCATACTATTCTATGCTCCGCTTGGCTTCGGATAGCGGAGCGCCGATTTCTTCTATTGCTGAATTTAGGTGGGTGGTGAAAGGCGCATCTGGGAAGATTGTTTTTGCACATCTAAAAAACTTGGTTGATACAAAAGCGTTGCTTGAGGTTGGCATTGTTGGTCCTGCGGATAGGGAGACTTCTGTAACCGCAACGCTCACAGCGTCAATACTCGATAGCAATAAAGAGGTTGGAGTTGTAACAAGTAACCAAACTCTACTGGACTCAGTGGGGATGTCTGTGCTGACGTTGGATATTCCACTAAACACCGCACTTTCGCAGCCGTCTGCGCATCTTATATTAAAAGATGATGCCGGTAAGGTTCTGGATGAATACGGTGTTGCATTTACGGGTTCTAGTCAAAATACGGCAACCCCATCACCAGTAGAAGCACCAAAACAAGACAAGAGCTATGCAGCGGGGCGGATCGCCATAATTTTGGCAATTCTTAGTATGGGTATTGCGCTTGTTGTTTGGATTCGTATACGAAAACCGGTGTTGCTGGTGTGCATTGCAATAAGTGGAGCGTTGTTTGCGGGGATATATCACAATGTACGTGCGAACGAAGGTATCCAAGTAGGGAGTGTCGCGGGTACTCGTGGCGGTCTCTTTGCGGTCATGACTATACGGCAACCTCTTCATGATAATCAAGTACCGTATGATGCTAGGTCAATTCCAGTGGATTTTACAATGGTCTATGCGCATTGCAATAACCGTACCGACAATGGAGAGTTTCGAGTTTTACATAGGCGCGGAGGCGGCAAAGATGCTCTGGTGGGATCGGTATACTATAACGGTGATATATCCACATTAAAGATTACATCTCCATTTGCCATGGATGGTGCGATTCCTGGAGACGAGGCGAAGTATTTTCAAGAATTAATACCGTTGACAAAGTTTGATACTGTACTTGCTGGTTCTCCTTGCGGAGAACATTTGTGTCCAATCTCAAATTCCTTTACTGGTAAGCTTGCTGTTGATTCGAAACTGAAAAACACCACCATAGTATTCCTTGCATACAATAACCGTCATGGAGAGGCATTAGAACTCACTGCGTATTACAC
>MHHP01000035.1 GCA_001817055.1 Candidatus Andersenbacteria bacterium RIFCSPHIGHO2_02_FULL_45_11 | reverse complement strand
ACACATGGGCGAACTTTATACTTCCATCTTCTGATCTTGCAATTGTAAAAACTGGCCCTTCTACGCTTGAAATCGGAAAACCGCTTCGATACATCCTTACGGTAACAAACCCAGGCCCTGCTGCCGCATCAAATATTGTTGTAAAAGACCCTGTGCCAGCTGGGCTCACATTTAACCCATCTGCAAGCAGTTTGGTGTGTAAGCTAACTGGCCAACGCGTAACGTGCTCCATTCCAAAGCTTGCGGCAGATGCAACAAGAACTTTTATACTTTGGTTTACCTCTGGACCACCCACCGCAACATGTACTGCGAATACCATATCAAATACCGCGTCGGTTTCGTCGGATAATCCAGACCCGATAGCTGATAATAATTCTTCAACGGTAACAACCAATACTACGTGCCCAGTTCCCGTTACCGTTAACCTTCTCATTAACGGATCAAAAACCCCAGCTCCTGTATCTGTAAACACACCTATTACACACTCGTGGGCATCTACAAATGCAGATACATGCGCGGCAACAGGAGACTGGACGGGTAGCAAAGTTGTAACCGGATCAGAAGTAACAACTCCAATAACGAGTAAGACATATACATATACTATTACTTGCACTAATACGGCATCTGGCAGAACCGGAACCGATACCGCGAGCATCGCGGTGAACGCACTTGCGGGGGATGCAAATAAGGCACCTGTTGCGGTAGCGACAATCGGACTTAACGGTGGAGTTGGCTCATCAACGGTTACTGTTCAGCAGGGAGTTCCTGTACAGGTCACGCTTGGTGCAGAAGGAAGCAGCGACCCCGATGGGTGGACAGCGGCAACCAAGGGTGTATCTACAGGCGGAAAATGCGAATGGAACTCAGACTTGAATCAGGGTTCTCCTACGTATGAGCAAGCTATTCAAAATCCCCCAACGCCAGCATCATGCAATATAAGCCTTGGATCTCTCACGTTTAACGATGCTCCTGGCTCATATACGTATCAGCTTCTTAAAATTACCGACGCTGCAGGCGCAACCTCAAACAGCGGTGCTGCAACTGTTATTGTTACTGATGGGCCTACGCCAACACCAAGCCCTATACTAAACGTAGCCCCAACAACTCCACCGAATAATGGCGGATTTGAAGAAACAAGATAGGGGAGAGCGCGGTGAGTTGCACTTTTAAATGTTTGTGCTAGAGTATGCCCTATGTCACAAGATTTTCTTATTCGCCTCCAATGCACCGAGTGCAAATCGTTTAACTACCATACTCGCCGCAATATTAAGCGGCAGGATGGCTTGAAGTTGGAACGCTCAAAATATTGCAAAGAGTGTCGCAAGCACCAGGTTCATAAAGAGAAGGCAAAGAAGTAACAGTGGCAAAAAATACGCTTTCGCGTACAATCAAAAGAAGCGGGAAACCGCTTCTTTTAGATATAGGGGTGTCGTATAGTGGTAATACATTCGCCTCCAAAGCGACCAACGAGGGTTCGATTCCTTCCACCCCTGCCAAGACGTACGGTTATCATTTTGTGCTCGTTCAGCAATGTGCTTAAACGGTTTCTTAAGCCGAAAATTAGGCTTTTTGTCTTTGAGTGTGCTGTTCGTAAGTAAATAGTGCAGTAATTCCTTTTTTTCTTCGGGTTCGGCCATGTTATAGAGTGTTTGGGCATTTTTAGCCAGTTCTAAAATCTTTATCCCAAAATCGTAATAATTGTTGTCTGCCTTGTCGTGTTGTTGCATTTGCTGGTCAATAGTTTCAAGTCGCAAAGTCCATTGTTGGTATTTCGTATTGTATGTATCTTCTGGCACTTTTCCGTCCAGTCTATCCTCATACATTCGGTCCAGTCGGTTCTTAAGAGTAGTGCGTTCCTTTACCATGTTTTCATAAACCTTATCGGACGTAGCCCGCTTTTGGTCCAGCGATTGCTTGAGAGCTGTTACAACGTACTCTATGCCCTTATCGCTTATCTCAAGGCAAGGTAAGAAGCTAAGCATACAGTTATTTAGTAAAGTTTCGTTCACAGGTTCTTGGGTGCATTTACGCTTATATTTCGTACATGTGTAGTATACATGTTTTACTTTCTGCCTATAAGCCGTAACGCTTCGTCCGCACTCGCCACAGGTCAGTGTTTCCTTGAACGGAAAAATATGGTCATGCTTCCGTTTTTTGTTGGCGTTCTTGCGCTTCAATACTTCTTGGACCTTTTGCCACGTAGCATGGTCAATTAGCTGTTCGTGTATTCCGTTGCGTATTGTTCTTTCCTTGCCCTTACCCCACCAAAAACGTCCAAGGTAAAGCGGGTCAGATAACCACTTTGCTACGCTTGTTTTGTTTAGTCGACGACCAACTGGCAAATTTGTCGTAAGTCCTATTTTTTCCACTTTATCAATACGTCGTGCTGTTCTATTAGCTCCTCAATAACAACGTAGTCTTTCCAGTTGCGATATAGTCGGTCTGTTTTTTCTACAATTATATGTTTTATTTCATGCTCCTTAACGTAAGCAATCATTTCGTTAAATACTTCTCGCCCTGCTTTCTTGGCCGTTTCCGCTATCTCAAATTCTTTTACAACGTCAAAGCTGTTATCACGGGCAAACGTCCAGAGTAGGCGTTTCTGTGCAAGAGGGGAATAGCCCGTTTGCTCTTGTTCCTTGCTTGATACTCGAACGTAGGTAACAGACTTCTTGAGCATTAGCGTCATAGCTACAAAATCACGGTCGCTTTTTCATAAAGAGTAGGTAGTGCATTTTGCCGTAGACGGAATTTTGTACCGTGGTTGTGGCCTGTACGAGCATCAAAGTCCACAAGAATCCTCGCTTCTTCAATGGCTTTCAAAAATCCTTCAAAGTTGAACTTCTGTAGCATCATAACTTTTGTGTAATGGTAGTATTCTTTTTTACGGACCGTCTTTGTTTCGGCTTGGACGTAAAAGCAGTTGAGAAGTTTCGTTCCCGCCTTATGTTCCAGGTCATCAAATCCCCAATAGGGTTGCGGGCCAAGCTCTCCTAGACCAACGCTTTCTTTCACGGACTTCAGCCAAGCACTATGACGTATATCAACACTCGCTGCGTCAAAAGAAATGAGAACTTTCTTTTCTGTTCTATCTATCTTTACTATGAAGCCCCTGTCGCTTCGTGCTAAGCCGTTGATAGTCTGTCTGAAGCTCATTTCTCCTTCGTCGTGTCTTGCTCCCGCTTCTTTATGCGCCCAACCATATTTGGGGAGGAATACTTTTGCTACGAATCCAATCGCACGGGGAGACGGCTCAAAGTGAAAGAGAGTTGTAAGAGAACCAGAATCAAGTCGTTGTGCTTTCAACTCCCATTCTGCCGCATTGGGAATAGGTAGATTGTTTTCTTTGAGGCCAAGTAAATCTTCTAGCGTGTTGCCCACGCCGCCATGGTTACCTTTTCGTGCATTTGGTATCCAGCCCATATTGGCAATTTCCTTGAGTTTATCTATGAGAGCTGGTTTTGTGTAAATAACGGTTTCTTTGGCCATAGGAATTATAGAAGTTTAGTTTGCGATTTATATTCGGCGATACGCTTTTCTGCTATGTCGCAGTAATCGGGCGATATATCAATCCCGATGTAATCTCGCTTGAAGTTAAGGGCGGAAATGGCCGTCGTGCCAGAACCCATGAAAGGGTCAAGGATTAGTTTTGCATCAGTTGAAGAAACTATCCTATCAATGAGCTTTGTAGGAAATGGCGCAGGGTGATTATTTCGCATCTCTTGTGTAAATTCCCATATGTCGCCGTACGCATTTGCCTTTGGGACCAGCTTGAATTGAGGCTTTGCAATAAGGTAAATCACTTCGTATGTAGGCAAGAAGTAGCCCGCATTAAAATTCAGTCCACCCTTACGCCTCCAAATTATTATCTGGCGAATTGGAAAGCCGCCCACAATATCTTGCCTGTCTTGCAGTAGCCCTGCCTGCACACGCCATTTATGGTTATAAAAAATTGCACCATGCTCGGGAATGATTCGGAACATTTCGGTAAGACAGTCTCGTTGCCACTGTACGTATTCATTATGCGGCATAGCATCGTTATGATGCGTGTATCCCTTTTGTAGTGCAGCGTTGGCCCACTTGCCGCCACGGCCGTCTTTCATTCCGTTGCCCGTAGAGTTTTTGAGATTATAGGGAGGAGAGGTAATTACAAGGTCTACCGATTCGTCAGGGATTTGCTTCATTGCATCTACGGCGTTGCCGCATATTATTTGATTTACAAAATCTTCGGGAAACTTCTGCTCTTCCTGTTCATTGCTCCGCTCTTTTAATGCAACGTCGCTCGTTTTTTCTAATTGTGAATAGCGTTTTGTCATGTTCTTATTTTTTTGTTGCTTGTAAAAAATGCTTAAAATCTGCACTCGCAATACGATACTCTTTACCGACTTTATGGGCGTGCAGTCTGCCCGCTTTCATGTAGCGATAAATAGTCATTTTGCTTAGCCGTAACTTCTCGGCTATTTCTTCTACTAAGTAAAACTCTTGTGTTTTCATACTTAACATTAGTTTACACTATTTATATTGATAATAAAATGTTAGGATAGGGCGAGCGTAGCTATCGTTAGTAGCGTCGCCCGCCCGTTACTGCTTAGGACTGTTTCGACTTAGCCCGTTGCTTCTTGTAAGCGATGCCCTGTTTTATCGCCCTGCTAACTTGTCGCTTGTATTCAGCTTCTACGGCTTCGTGTATAGCCTCTATAAACGCTCTGGCTTCTTTTAACTTCATAACTTTCTCACCCCCTTTGTTGCGCCTAGGATAGTGTCTAATTGCTTCGGTATGATAGGGGTAAACTGTTTGAGCTTGCGGCGCAGGTAGGCGACTGCGTTTACCTTGTCGTGCTTGGCATTAGCTATCTCTAAAACTCGTTCCGTCTGCTTCTTGTAGCGTCCTATAGAGCTTGCAGATACTTGCCCCTTAAGCTCGGCTATAGCTGTTTTAAGGCCCACAGCACGCACACGGTTGGTAAGGAGGTACAATATGGCCTGTTGCTGAAATGGGACCTTGGAGGCTCGTAGCTGGTTATACAGCTCGGCGTCCTTCAGTTTGCTCAGATATACGGTCCCGCTAAAGCCTCGCACGTATACTTTTTCAAACGATTCAATAAGCAACTGCTTACCGATGTCTGGGCGTGCCGCTTCGGGCAAGGTAAAGTTCTTTTTCTTTGTCTTGTAAAATCGTCTCAACGCACTGTCTACTGTGTGCTTGAGCTGTAGGGATAGCTCGATGCGTAATGCGCCGTGTACCATGTCGCCCCGCTTATATCCCTTTGCTATTTCCTGCTCAAGCTTCGTTGTACCGTTGGTCGTTATCTCTTCAAATTTGTCGTATATTACCAACCCTTGAGAGGAGTTGTAAAACTTCAGATACAGACCGTCTTTGCCGTTGTAAAATTTGTTCTGGTTGAAGTCCGAAGATTGCTTGTTGTCATAGGCTGCCATTTCCCGTATGAGGCTCGCAGTGCTGCCGTAGGTTGAGCTGATACGAAGGACCTTTGAATAATCTATGCGCTGTACGACGGCTTCCATGATGGCGGTTTCTGTTACTCGGACGTTGATTGCAAGCAATGCTTCCTTGAGGCGAATAGCAAAGAGCGGAAGTACTCGCTCATCGGCATCGAATATACTTGTGCCGTATAGAAGCTTGGGAATGGACACCTGCACAAGCAAATATCGTTCTTTGCTAAATCTTCCGCCCGTTCCCTTGAGAAGTCGTTGGCGTTGCATGAGATTTACTTGAGGGAAGTATAGGCCTTTCTTTTTCATTTCTTGCGGATAGTCCGTGTATCGTGTTTCAAACTTTCCGAACAGACCGTACTTGCCACGAAACTCTTGATACTTGAGATGCGTAAAATGCTGAGAAGAAAACAGGATGAAGTCGGGTATCTTAAGAAGAACGCTATCAATCATAGGGCCCCCTTTCTATCTAGGCGTTCCTGTATTTCGTACAGGGTCCGAAAATACCCAAGTAGATTCTGGCTGGCGTCGGCTACATCGCTCGTAGCTAGTCCCAGCTCGTCTACAAAGTACTCTTGGGCCAATTTTTCTGTCTGTGTTTGAAACATAAAAGCTCTATATCGTGCGTCCGATACAGAGCTTGAGAAGGGTTGCGACTTAAAGTTTAAGTGTTGTATACTTCTCAGTGCGTGGTGGTCCGTATCGGACTATTACAAAGTAATTCGCCTGTTCAAGCAGGCGTTTTATTTTTACCAAGGCGGTTTATACGCCTTTTCATCAATAACTATTCCGTAATCCTTGA
The DNA here is from genome assembly GCA_001817055.1 of Candidatus Andersenbacteria bacterium RIFCSPHIGHO2_02_FULL_45_11. GTDB lineage: Bacteria > Patescibacteriota > Andersenbacteria > UBA10190 > UBA10190 > HO2-45-11b. Next base: position 9,154 of record MHHP01000035.1, on the reverse strand, counting down.
GGCATATTTCCATTGCTTGGGTGGATACGCCAAACATTGCCGCTAAGCTCAAGATGTGTGGGGTTGTTTTAGCTTCGGCAGCAAGGAGTGGTAAGGGCGCAAGATAGTATGCCGCCGTTTTATTTGCTATGCGTTCCATGAGCTGTTCTCGTTGCTGGGGAGATTTTATCGCTTCCATCTCTGCTAAAAATTCGGGGTCGAACGCTTGGTAAACATGTATAAGCTCATGCGTTATCGTAAACCGTTGCCGTACTTCGGGAGCATTACTGGAGTAGAAGATTCGTATTTGACCCTCGTTGCGGTCCCAGCAACCGTCTAGTTTGGGCTGTGCCGAGTTATCAAAAGGAATGTATGTAAACTCAAAGCCGCTGAAATATGATTCAAACGGCTCTGGTGTGATGGGTAGCGAGAAGCTTTTTGCTTCCGATAGTATGCTGTTTACACGGTCCCTATAATGATGTTCCCATTTCTTGAGGGTGTCGAAGTATGAAAACTGGTTAGGCAGTAACAGTCTTTCGTGAGATGTTTTTATCTGTAATACATCTGTAGTCGGGGAAGTAAGCATACATAATGGGCTGGTTACTCATGTCGTTGGTGCTTTAGGTATTCGGCAAAATCAATTACCTTTTTCACTTCAGTAGCGTTATAGCCACTTCCACGCAAAGCATGTTGGAGCGCATGAGAAGCAGAGGGGGTTGAGCTATTCTCAAGGAAACCCAATGAATCCAGCAAGTCTTTAAGAGTTAAGCCTAAACCCTTGGCGAGCTGCTGGCATTTATCCAGCGATACGGTCTTGTATTGCCCTGCTTCAAGCTTAGATATGAAGCCAACGGAAACGTCCGATTGGCGTGCGAGCTGATTTTGAGAGAGTTCAGCCTGCTCTCGTAAGTATTTAATTGTCGATGAGATATTGCTCATGTTTCTGATTGTAATCGTGGTGTTTCCTAAAGTCAATACCCATTTACTAACATATACAATGGAATATTGACAGAATGCGTATTAAGTGCAATAATGTCTTCCTGTACCTTACAAACCTGCGAAGTCAATTCGCACCCTTCCTTTTCTGGAGAAAATCATGAAGCGTAACTGGAACGCAATCCGTGGCATTACGTGCTCTGCAACAAGAACTGCGTTGGCTTTTTGCTCGGATGAACACTTTTTACGGCGCCTGCAAAAAGGCTTCCCCGAGTGCTTCGAAGAGGGTGAAGAGACCGTAATTGGCGTATGGAGGGATTTACTTGTTACCGCTACCGAGTATTTCATCCAGCAACGCTATAAAGATGCTTACAATACGCAAAGGCTATATCTCAATTGGCTTCAGCGTACTCCTGATGGTTGTTTGGAATTCGGAATCAACGAAGAGGTGCATTGCAATCGTGATTTTTACAAGGATGGACCCATTCCTCGGGAAATTCTCGACCAATTCCAAATGATTCAGAAACTCGATGGACCCGTAATTCTCCAGTATCTCGGGAAAGAATGGGTTCTCGGAAACCTGTGGGTGAATGGTGAAGCGGATAGCTTGGAGTTTGTGCGAGCCGCAGGAGACCCCGCAACGACTGGGGACGTCGCACTTACGATTGTTCCTAAAGAGCGCATTGTGTTCGACCTCTAACTCCCGCATTGTTCGTTTAACGAAAAATAGAGCCGCCTTGGTTTATTCCTTGGTGGCTTTTTCTTTTATGCAAAATAGGTCCTTACTTACCGTCTGCGGGGGCGTTTGTCTGTATAGATGTATTTGCATTAGCATGCTAACTTAACGTCATGTCATTACTAGATAGAGCAAGCGACCCTCAGCAATACGATAAAGAAGCTATTTACTGGGAAAGAGAACGAGAGGACCATTCTCCCTGGATGGATTTTTATAAAGGATATATTTTGCCCTCTATTGAAGATATTAAGGGTGCAAAGATTTTAGATATTGGCTCTGGAACGGGATGGTTGCTTGAGGACGTGAGAAGCAGAGGGGCTGTGAAGGTTGTCGGCATAGAGCCTTCTGAACGGAACGTTACATTAGCTCGTCAACATTATCCTAAAGTTCAAACGCTGCTCTCTTCTTTTGAGGATTACGAGGATATAGATAGATACAATTACATATTTGCTCTTATGTCCTTTGTGCATATGGGTAATGTTCAAAGTGCAATGAAAAAGGTTGCAGGTTTACTCGGCGTTAAAGGGAGTTTTAGGATGATTGTGCCTGACTTTGATTACGCTAAAGCCCCAAGATTCGGATACGAGCTTGAAGTCGAATCCTTAACGGATAATGAATACGTTGCAAGGACGGAACGTCCAACGGTTACTACTGTCGACATTGTGCGAGGGGTAGAAGTGTATACAACAGCCGCTATGGAAGCGGGGATGTCTTTAGAGAAAAGTATGCCCGTATTACCTACAACGGACCTATTGCAAGCGAAGCCACAATATGAACAATTCAGGGATAGGGCCATTGCTCAAATGCTTTGGTTTTCTTGTTAGCTCTATTCTTCGTACAGCCATATGATTATTCACTCAACATCACCAATCGGAGAGAAGGTTCTTGCAGAGAAAACTGCTGTTCTCCTCGGGCTTAGTATTCGTAACAGTTACTTCAAGGAGGAAAACCTACAGGAGCTTATTTCGTGGGCACAGAATAGCGTTGCACAAGTTTTTATCATGCTTCCTGACGTTCCCGCTATCAGTACCCTTAGAAGTCTTGGGTACGATGAGAATAAGGCAAAAGCAACTGCCATGCTTGCGTGTAATAATCTAGAGAACAAATGCAGGCGTATTATGGAATCTCTTGGGGCTACAGAAAACGTGCGAATAATTCGCTGGAAGGACCTAGAAGGTAATAAAGCGTACGAAACGATGTTGGAAAATCTTACAAAGTTGTATGAAAAAGAGACAGATTTTCGGAGCGACGTACGAGAAACAACAATGGGAGTGATTGAAGGTAATGGGACCACGCTTGCGATTCAAGAAGCATTGGATATTGGAGTTCATTTTATCTTGCAGGAACTAGCTCTCATATTGAACGCTGCCGATATATTTAAAGTTCCAACATGTGCGTATGTATACCACAGAGAAATGCCCGTGCATGTAAAGATGCTCAATAACAAATACTCTTTCGTTCCTCCACAAAACACAGGTTACATTATTTGCGAAACGGATTTTTCCGCAAAGACGAAGAACGGTTAGGCCTTGTTATTGCGCCCAGCCGAAGTATTGTATTGCTATAGAGGGGAACGGCAGAAACTGTTGCTTCAGTTCTTGCCAGTTAAAAGTTCTAAAGTCGTCAACTAGTCCCTGCCACAAAGTATCGGTAATGTGCTACATTAAAAAAGGTTATGAATAAGAAAAATATCAAATTAATGGAGACACTGGGTTCACCGCTTTTGATTGGTATCATACTTGGTGCTGGCTTGATGTATGTTGGCCTACAGCAAGAGAAATCTCGTGATAGCTCTACTGCCCTCGAAGGGCCCGTAAAGTATAATTGCGAGTTGAGCGACGGAACTTTCAAGGATGGCAAATGTGTTTGCCAAATAGAATCGTTCCAAAATCAAGAAGAAATGTATGATAAAAATACTGGTTTCTGCGAATCAACCCACGGTGGGCCTGCTGGAAATGCTTGGAATGCTTCTGTCGGGTTGCCGTATGGGCAATTCGATCACTGGTTTTCTATTATTGGAGGTCAGTGTAAAAACAGCGGCGGCGACTTTATTAATGCCAGATGCGAGTGTTCTTCAGGAAAAAACTACGATAAGACCACAGGGCAGTGCAAATAAGGAACGCTATTGATTTGAAGCAAGGTTCTAACTTGATCTTAAATACTGAAATAAGTACGTATTGACATTGTCACTACATAAGATATACTGTATACATGACTACGATTCAGATCAGGATTGACGAAAAGACCAAGCGTTCTGCTCAAAAGGTACTAGGCAAGCTTGGTATTGATATGAGTACGGCTATTAAGGCCTATTTAAAGCAGATTATGATTCACGAAGGTATTCCATTTCCGCTTTATACAGAGAATGGTCTTACGTTAGCTCAAGAGCAAGAGATTCTACACGATGTTGATGAAGCGAAAAGAGGGGTTAATGTGAGTAAGTACATGTCACCAGATGAATTCATGGAGAGTCTGTAGCTGCGGATACATATGCAGCTACGCAGACATAAGCGTTTTGAAAAGCAGTTTAACAAATTATCCCCAGCGATACAGCAAAAGTCGAAAATAAGGATTAAGTTATTTATTGCGGACCCCCACGCAGCGATGCTAAAAAACCATGCTCTCAAGGGATCTTTTGAGGGAGAAAGAGCGATATCGATTACGGGAGATATAAGAATTGTTTTCATTGAACTAGGGAATTATGAATACGTAACATTTATGCGAATCGGTACACATAATCAAGTATACTGACCAAATGAATATCTATTTTGCAGCATCAATCCGAGGCGGACGTGATGATCAGGAAATATATAACGACGTGGATTCCGGGTCGGAGCCCGGAATGACGGGCAGATTAAGAAAAAGCCTGATGAGAGTGCGTTCGGCAAGTGGTAGGGAGGAGACCCAGCATGCGAACACAACTACTCATCAGGCGTGAGAGCACCCCGAACTCAATCTTCTTAGCAAGCTCTTGCCTTAAGCCGTCTGTAGGCTGAACGGAAGAGGTGCATTCTCGGCAGGATTCGGAGAGCCGATGCATTGCTTAGTGAAGAGAGTGTCGGGGGGCCGTGCGGAGGCGCATTACTTGGGTGTTGACGAGCCAAGTATTTACCTTCCGCACTTCGAACGAAAAAAAGAACGCTATCTGATAGCGCTAATATATAGCAGCTCACTGAATAATACAAGCTATAGAGCAATTGGCCGAGTAAGCTGTGTGATATTCGTAAGTTCGCCGTGTACGAGCATGCGTGACTTTGTAGACCACAGTGGCCAGCAAGCCATAATTGAAATAGTGGGGACTGGGCGGTCAGAAATAACGCGGAAATCTGCCGTAGGGGTCACAATTTCATTTTTTGTAATACGGTACGAATACCGTGCGCCTTGCCAATCAATATGGACGCTATCTCCAAGCTTGAGCTCATTGATGCGAATAAAGGCAAACCGATATGGGCCCCTCCAAGGTTCACCCGTGCTATGTGCTGAAATAAACACATTACCTATTGCACCGGGACGCACACCATTCGGATACAGCGCAGCACCCTTATCGAGCGTTGCGATAACATCGGTATCTGCAATTGATGCGCTTTGAATAACTGGCACAGCAACACCAATAGTAGGAATGCGGATCCAGTTTGTTGTAGCTTCAGCTGGATTGTATGGCGGATTGATAGGGATTTGGACTGGGTAGGGTGCTATTACTGGGTCGGGGGCAGGGGTGCTGAAGGGAATAATTCTTTCTGAGCTTGGCGGCAGATGGTCGGAAGTTGTGTCTTTTGCCCCTAATACATTGCTATCTAGTAGGGGGGAAAATGTGATAGTACCCAGGGCAATACCAAGCATAAAGAAAAACGCACAAATAAACGTTCCAATGAATAGGAGCGCCACGCTACGGCGGGGAGTTGATGGAATAAGGTATTCGGGCTCGTTTTGCATAACACATTATTATATGCATATATTACAAAATTGTCAATTACATATGAAAAAACCCGTTTATTAAGCGGGTTATTTCATATGTACGCATACTATGCTATACGTCTTGTGGTTTAACGGTTGTTCGCTTGTTGCCACGGGATCGCCCTGTTGCATCGTCTAATATTGCCATTACCTTTGCATTAATTGCTTCAGGTAGGTCTCCGGACATCTTTGCATTTTTTTCCTTAAGGTATGCACGTACCTTACTTGCTACAACGAGAAGTTCGCTCATAGATACCCACCTCCTTCGCATGTACTCATAGTGTTAAATTTACGCAATAAGGAGGATGCTTGCAAGCATGATAACAAGTGATGCATGCGTAATGAGTGCGGGATGTTGAATACGAATTCGAACAAGTATTGCGAGCGATAGTAATATGGCTACTGTTATTAAAATTCCCGCCGTAGCTTTGCGGCTGAACGACAAGATTGTGAACGGCACAGTGTGTAGTAAGGAGTCTTCTTGGGTGGAGAATGAAGGGGTTGTTGTAATAACAGTATGGTCGAGCGTAATCGGTGATTGTGCAGAAAATACCTGCCAGGGTGTATCGCTATCGGTATGTAAGAGCGCAATTTCATTTCGATCAAATGCGGGAGATAGAAGAAGCGATGGTGGGGTTGAATTTGCAGGGGGTAGCAATAGTGTTGGCTCAAGCAAGGGCGATGGCGATGGCGTTGGGGTGGGTGTCGAAGGGGCCGTAGATGCTGCAACGGGAGTGATGGCAGGGGTCGGCTTAGCTTGAGTTGTTTCTATGGGCTTTGGTTTTGATGTTGCCGCCGCAACTATTGGAACTGGGGTAGGTGTTGCCTTTGTAGGCGTGGGTGTTGCTTGCGGCGCAGGAGCTGAAGAGCCTTGCGGTAATCCAAACATGTGAACGACAACAATAGACGTTCCGCCTTGGAACGAGCCGCTTACAACAGCAACGCCGGTTTCCGTATAATCTTTACTGAGCATATTTGCCTTATGTGTAGGGCTATTAAGCCAGGCTGTTACCACATCTTCAGCATCTACAAAATCGATGGCGAGGTTTTCTCCTGCTACAGAATAGGAGTACCCTGATTTTTTCATCCAGAACCACGGAGTAACACCTGAGGGCGAGATATGTGCAAAGTATTGATTTGCAAGCATGTCTTGGCCCTTTTGCTGTGCTGCTTGAGTTAATTTTGAGTTTACGGTGAGGGTGGATGCGCCAATCTTTTTTCGTTCATCGTTGGTAAGCTGAACAACGCGGCTTGTGGTGATTGTAGATAGGTACGCAGTAGTAGGTGTAAGCGCAACAATTCCAAGTGCCGAAACTTTTAATAGAATCAGAATGGCAGATACTTTTGCAAGATGGTGATGACGGAGCAAATGGGGCCAATGCCCGTTGTCTGTATGGGGAATAAAATAGGACTTTGCACCTGCCATACACGGTAGTGTATCGTATAACTATTCATATGAATATTGTTATTATGGCGGGCGGAGGGGGAACACGGCTGTGGCCGCTCTCTCGAAAATCTCTCCCGAAGCAATTTTTGGATTTAGGAACAGGGAAAACGCTTGTAGAGCATACGTATGACCGTGCACTACGCGTTACGGATGCAAATAGCGTATATATTGCAACCACGCAGGAATACCGAGAGAAGATTCAGTCGATATTTCCACACCTTCCTGCAGACCATGTATTTTTAGAGCCAGAGCGGCGGGAAACTGCCCCTGCATTTGCAGCAGCTGCAACGCAGCTTGTACAAAAAGGTCAAGAAGATACCCCCACGCTCTTTATGTGGGCTGATCATGTATTTACGAACGAGGAAGCATTGCTGAAAGACCTCGCGGTGATGCAGCGTTTGATAGAGGGTGATAGTAATCGTATGGCAATTATCGGCCATATTCCCGTAACGCCGGAGACCGGATTTGGATATATGAAGATGGGAAGTGCAGTGCCTGGGTATGACAACGCATTTGCGATTGATTCATTTAAAGAAAAGCCAGACATAGAAACGGCGAAGCAGTATGTTGCTGATGGTTCTTACTATTGGAATATTGGGTATGTATGCGTTACCCCGAAATTCCTCTTGCAAGAACTGTCTATATATGCACCGGAATTATCACAAGGCATTGCAGAGTATGCGCAGGCGCTTACAGTAGGAGAAGAGCAAGCAGCGGCTGCTTACGCACGTCTGCCGAAAGTCGCAATTGATTACGCATTAAATGAGAAGACTCCACATATTGTAGCGGTAACTGGAGACTACGGTTGGAGTGATGTGGGAAGCTGGCAAATCGTGAAAGAATTATTCGGAACAGATGGCGACCATGTACCGCACGGGCACCATATTTATGTAGATAGCCATAATAACTATATCTACAACGCAACGCATAAGGCAGTTTCGTTAATCGGTGTTTCTAATGCAATTGTTGTGGTAACAGAAGATGCTGTATTGGTGACAAATGCAGATAGCTCCCAGAAAGTAAAAGAAGTAGTACAGAAACTAGAGCAAGATAACAAGCACCAGTACCTATGATAGCTATCACCAATAAGAAAAAGTTTATCGTGAATATTATTATTGTAGTAATAATCGCACTGGTTGCATTTCGCCTCGTATGGGGAAGTGGGGAGATTCAGAAAGCAGGAGACATCGAAATAGCGCAAGGCGCAAAGGCTGCAGACGTGTGGCGCATGCTTGTAAACGAAGGGTATTCTGACCGCACAATTCCGTGGAAGTATTTTGGGAGAGATGATAATGCCGCGGCAAAAATACAAGCAGGTACGTATCATTTGGAGCAAGGTGAAAAGGTTTCTCTTGTACTTTCTCGTTTTGTGCGCGGCGAAACAAAATCTAATGAACAAAGCGTCACGTTTCCCGAAGGCTTCACCGAAAAGCAGATTGCAGCCCGTATAGCGGACAGGCAGGGGGTAGTTGTAAAAGACTTTTTACAAGAATCAACGCCAGCCCAATTTGCGGAAAAATTTCCGTTCTTATTGAATCTTCCAAAAAGCAGGACGCTCGAAGGGTATTTATTTCCGGATACCTACAGGCTGGCGAAAGATGATGTTCCAAAAGATGTAATCGTCCGCATGCTTGCAAATTTTAATGCAAAAGTAACCCAAGAGTTACGCGATGAGGCAAAGGCGCAAAACCGGACGCTCGATGAAATCGTCATTATGGCGAGTATTATAGAGAAAGAAGTACAAAGCGCTGAAGATATGGCGCTAGTATCTGGCGTGCTCTGGAAGCGGATCGATGACAACGAGGGCTTATACGCAGACGCAACGCTTGAATATATTGTGAACAAAGACGGGGAGCTTACTGTGGGTGATTTACTCAAAGACACTCCGTATAACACGCGCAAATATCGAGGCTTGCCTCCGGGGCCAATCAGTAACCCGGGCTTGTCTGCAATCCTCGCGGCAATCCGCCCGCAAAAATCAGACTATTACTACTATTTAACTACAAAAGAAGGCAAAACAATCTTTGCAAAAACGAACGACGAACATAACCGCAATAAGGCGAAGTATTTATAGTCGCTCCCCTCGCCCCGGATGGGGAGAG
>MHHP01000034.1:29371-33284 GCA_001817055.1 Candidatus Andersenbacteria bacterium RIFCSPHIGHO2_02_FULL_45_11 | reverse complement strand
AAAAACCCCAACTATCATCCTTCGCCAATCCAGGCAGCCGCTTCACCAGCTCCCCCGTATATCGAGTAGTCCCATCAGCTCTCCCCGTACACAAATCTGATGCATCAAAAGCGATGTTCATATACTAATGGTCTACCGAATTGTTTCTTCTAGCAACTTCTTGAGCTCCGCAGCCCTATTATCCCACCCATGGTGGGATGCAAGTTTCGCTCGAGCTTGATCCATCTTTGCTCCTGATGCAAGAATGATTGTAATTTTTTGAGAGAATTCTTTTGGATTGTTTGCGTATGCAATCATAGGCTCGTATTCCGCAAGTTCCGGTACTCCTGATGCCACAATCGGTTTGCCTGTGGCCATAAACTCCCAAAACTTCAATGGGAAACTCGCTTCGTTATATTCATTGCTTTTATATGGGATAAGGCAGATGTCGAAATATGAAACATAGGCAGGAACATCTTCGCGGGGTATGGAGCCGATCATATGTACGTTTGGAAGTTTGGTGAGTTGTTTGAGCGCACGGGTTTTTTGCTCTACTAGTGGCGAACCTACAAACACAAAATTCCAGTCGGGATGCTGCTTCGCACTTGCAAGTAGTAAATCAAAGTCATACTTGTATGAATCGAGTGCGCCAACAGAGCCTAGTATGGGTGTAGGGATTGCCGATAAGGCTCGCGCGGCCGCAGTTTTAGAATCTTTGGGAATTTGCTTTTGAAACAACGCAACATCGCCTGCATTTAATACAAGATGAATATTTTTAGTTTGTTTGCGTTTCATTTTTAACAAACGCTTGGATGTAACCGTTACTATATTGGCACGCTTCAAGATCATCTTTTCTTCTTGATGAACGCGTTTTGGATTACGATTTACCCCGGCCTGAACCGCATGATTATCAACACAATCGTAAAATACGGTAGCATGAGGAAATGCTGAAAGATATTCTGCTGCCTCGGTATCGTATACCCACACCACGTTTCTACCATTTAAAAATCCAAGGTTTTTTGCCGTACGCATAACAGAACGCTTATTAAGCATATGGTTGAGGCGGCTTATCCAAGAAAACTCTCTTGAGCCGGGGATTAGGTTCCACTGGGATTTTATAAACAGTTTTTCATGTTTTTGCTCGTATGCAAACAATCTCCGTATAAAGCTTCCCATTTTTTTAGGAGATAATACATGCTGGGCAATATATCGAAAAATCCAAACTCGCGGTTCTACATATAGAACAGGATATTCTTGTGCAAATCGAGTCATGATATGCTGCCTGTTCGTCCAGCCGTGTTGATCGTACAGAGTACCGGCGAAGCAAATAATGCGAATATCTTCTGAAGAAGTATTTACTACAGGTTCCAACTTGCTTCCTAATAAGCGCAGAAGTGATGCGGGAATAAGCTGATTTTTATGAGCTTCGTATAGGGTATATGCAACGAGGACAATAAATACGATAACGCGGATACCAAGTGCAGGGTTCGTAAACAGCCATGCACTGCTCGCGCCTAATATGCTTAGTAGTAGCAATAAGTGCCGCGGTACGAGGTTAATGCTAAACGATCTCTGCGCAATTATTGCCATGAGGATATATGCAGCAACAGAGCCAGCGAGCATAGTGCTTGCGGCAATTGCGGCACTTCCGCCTGCATAGAGCGCCCAGAGAGAACCGGCTCCGGACAATAGTGTTAATACACCGAATACGATTGCGCGCAGTTTTGGCCTATTCGCCGCAACGAATACGCTGCTCGTACCCAAGTCCATAAGAGAATATAGGAAGAATGCAAGGGTGAGTAAGATGATTGTTGGCTGCGCAGCAAAGTATTCTGGTTTGCGAATAATATAGTGAAGAATTTCAGGAATAAAGAATATGAGGCCAAGTGTAAGGGCTGTCATGAGTACAAGTACGCGATGCATGTTACGTGTGACCGATATTGCAAACTCTTCCCGCTTGTTTGCAAACAGCGTACTCATCCACGAAAGGTTTACCTCAGATAATGCCGCGGCGAGAATAATGAGCTTAGAGCCAAATGTCAGCGACACGTTTAAATACCCCAGCTGATCCCCCGCAAGCACTCCCCCTAAAATTAACAAAGGTAACCGTTGCCATATCACATAGAAAATACGGGATATGTACATAAATACCCCGATATGCAGGAGATTCTTGCCGTAGCTTTTTATGTCGTCCCAGTTCGGAAGCTTCAGGTGGCCTGCAAGTTCGCGGCTAATAATAACGCTTAGCAAGATAACCATTAAAAGCGTAGTGATAATAATCGCCCAGAAAAATCCAGCCACTTGGTATTTCCATGTTAAAAATCCAAATGCGGCAACGTTTACGCCTGCGGTAATGATTTGAATAACATACAGAGATGCAAACTTCTTCATGCCTGTAAGCGTTGCTCCTAACACATCCTGGAGCCCCTGCAAGATAAGAGCCCCTGCAAATAGTTGGATGTATGGAATAATTTCAGGCCTGCCATACATTTTTGTTGCAATAATTCCCGCAAGAGCCAGCAAGGCAAGCGATAACGGCAATGTTACTGCTTGCCGTGCAATATGCGACACCCAAAACACTTTCCCGATCTCGTCTTTATTTTTTCGAACCGCAATCTCGCGAATTGCCCCATCCACAATCCCAAGGTGCTGACTTACCCCTATGAGGCCTCCAATTGCCATCACGAGCCCTACAATTCCATATTCAGTAGCAGAAAGAACCTTAATAATAATTAAGCTCTGAATAATCCCCAGCGCAGTTGTTACCGCCTTTGTTGCAACTGATAAAAATTGTATGCGAGCCAGGTTCATAAGTTCGTATAATGCATCTAGAAGCCTAAATAAAGCAACTTAAACCCTAAGGGTTTGAATTTCTTACCACTATATTTTCTAAAACTTTTTCAAGCATCTTGATACTTTCTTTCCATTGAAATTTCTGAAGCACGCGTTGCTTTCCTGCTTGTCCGTATTGTGTGGCGAGGGTTGGATCATTCAGGAGCTTTGCAAGCGCTTCGGTGATTGATTTTGGATGGTTTGGAAGCGCTAAGATTCCCGTTACGCCATTTTCGACTGCTTCCGCTACTCCCCCTGTTCGTGTTCCTATCGCTGGTAATCCGAAATACGCAGCCTCGCAATATACAATGCCAAATCCTTCATAGTCACCAGGAAGTTCTTTAGGCGTGAGCGCAAATACAGATGCATGCGCATAGAGGGCATGTAACTCTTCTTCGGATACGCTCCCGGTAAACGTAGGTGTTACGCCAAGAGTTTTTGCATGACGTTCAAGATTTGCACGTTCTGGGCCATCACCAACTATGACGAGTTGAACAGGTGTTTTTATGTGCGAGTACGCTTCGATTAGATCATCAAAGCCTTTGCGGGCAACTAAACGCCCAACGCTGATAATGTATGGCGCTTGAATATTGTATTTCTGTAGGACGTCTTTCGAGTTTGGTGAAATTTGCAGAGTTTCAACATTAATCCCTGGGTACTGGAGCACGAGGCGTTCTTCCTGCACTCCTAGCGTAAGCAATTCTTCTTTTGTTTTTTTATTGATGTATAAAACGGCATCTGCGTTTTGGAGAACGCGAATAAGTTGTGTGCGAATCCTGCGCGATGCAGTCCACGTTGCAATTTCCATCCCGTACGTACATATAACGTATGGGATCTTGTATTTTTCTTTCAGTTTAAGCGCAAGACGCCCCTCAAATAGAGCTTTGCCACCTATAATAAGACCTGGCTTTTCTTGCTTCGCTTTTTTGGAAAGAAAAAAGTATAAAGGCAACCATTTGGGCCACATGGGGTGGAAAAAGCGCTTGCGAATTATCGTCGCCGATTTCTCCCCTTTGGATAAGGGGGAGTCCCCGCTCGCAGCGGGGGTGGGGGTGCGTTGGAGTCTGGGCGCGATCACTGTTACATCATGCCCAGTAAGATT
>MHHP01000034.1:29120-29345 GCA_001817055.1 Candidatus Andersenbacteria bacterium RIFCSPHIGHO2_02_FULL_45_11 | reverse complement strand
CAATTCCCCCAATTCTTGGTGGCCAGTTTTCTGCCAGAATCCAAATACGCATATGCGTATAGCTATACACCTAATCGTTGGAATTTTTTCTTGTGACTGAGAACTGCCTCTTTGAGAATTGCTATATCGACTTGCTGTTGGCCCATGTTTTCAAATATCATTTCAACTTTTTCATACATTGCTGGAGTTCCTTTTGTATTTTCTAAAATCGCGGCCAAATCCCAC
>MHHP01000034.1:20733-29085 GCA_001817055.1 Candidatus Andersenbacteria bacterium RIFCSPHIGHO2_02_FULL_45_11 | reverse complement strand
TTCAGCGTTACCTTCTTTCTTCAACTTTTCAATAAGTTCATTCGTTTCAGCGTTACCTTCTTTCTTCAACTTTTCAATCTTTGCAGCAGACTCAGCGGATAGTCTTTGTACTAAATCATCAAAATATTGTTTCTCTTCAGAAGTCATACGTAAAGTGTAGCACAATTAATATGCTTTCACGAGCTTAATTCCTTGGTAGTAATAGCTCAAGATTTGTTGGAATGTCCAATTTTTTGCCTTTGCAAAACCATATGCTCCCTGTGCGCTCATACCCACACAATGCCCGCGACATGCTTTTGATTGATGGTACGGATCAGCAACCGATTTTTGCAGATGCGGGAAGCGGCTCGTGTTCCACGCCTCTTTTGCAGAACGCGTACGGCCGTCAGAATCAGAAAAGTAAATGGCTGATACGGGTTTGTCTGCGTCCTTATCGGCAACAATGATACCCTTTGTTTTTGCGAAGATGCTCACCATGCGCCCGCGTATAATTTCCATTTCATATCCGCGATAAATTTGATCGTTTGGAGTATTGGTGATATCAAAATCTTTAGATTCGCTTCTGCCGCCTGTAATTATTTTGTGATACAGGACATACGTGCGTGCTGCGATTCCAAGCGCTTTTACATATTCCTCAGGGCCTTCTCCAGAAGTTTCTCCGAGGCCCTTCAGATAATCTTCGACGCGTAATTCGTTAATTGCCCACATCTCGTTACATCCATCGCATTTGCGAATCTCGATTATGCCACGGAAGCGATTATAGTTCTTGCCGGGATACGTAACTGACGGATCGCTATAGTTCACAATTTTCATAATGGCGCCATGAAGTGGAACAAACCGAACTTTATTTGAAACATCAAACTTTTTTCCAGAACCGCGAATATGGTACATGTTACCAGACCATGTAACGGCAATATTCTGATCAGCATTCATAGTAGCCAGCACCTTGTCTGCACCTTCACGAATTTGGAATTTTCCATTTGAGGTAATCGTCATCGGCTTCCCTATTGCAACAAATGTGATGCCGATGCGCACCGTGTCGTTATTCTTTACGCCCCCAATACTCTTTTTTATAACAGCGTTGGCCTTGGATGCTGAAGCCGCACTGGTATTGGCAGTTTTTACCGGGCAAATATTCTCCCTCCCCTTACGAACTTTTTTAGATTTATGGAATGCCATGGAGTTCAGCAGTTCATTTTGCGTATTGATTTCTCCACATGTAATACGTTTTCTCCACCACGCCTTTTCAGAATTGCTCGGATTATTACCGTAGACTTTTATAAAAACGGGCAAAACGTCAATTATAAGTTGCTGGCGTGCAGATACTTTTTTTACAGCGGCTGCGGGCGCGGCATGAGTAACCGACACGAGAGTAAAAGACGCAATTATAAGTAAAAACGCTATGAAGGATGCTTTTATCATGGGCTTAATAGTATATCAGATTTTGGGTAAAAAATAACCCTCAGCTGCAAGTCTCTCGGGCGAGATACTTGCAGTGAGGGCCTCAGCAAAAAAGAGGTTCTTCGGCAGCACTACGACGTCTTGGCGTCGGTTGTCAGAATCGCCGTCTCCTTGTGCGTTGAGGTAGAAACTTTCTCGCAGCCGTTCGCGTGATCGACGACAGCTTGCTGACCCGTGTCGAGCAAGCCGGCTTTGGCCGTTTGTGCACTGAACGCAAAAATCGCGAGCAGCGCAGCAATGAATGGAATCAAAACCTTTCGCATGGGACCTCCTGAATAGGGGTTCATCGAAATTTTCCGGTTCTCGTGCGGCATCAGGAGCGATCCAAATAGCAGCCTTGCTGTTCAAGCGTTGCCAAATTGTGGCGAACGTGAAGTCTCTGGAAGTCGCTACAATCCTTACGATGGCGCTTCAAAGCGTTGCGGCGCGATTGCAAGATGCAGAGGTTACGGCGGGTGTCGTGTTTCCCTCATTGGGAATCCTTTCTAGTTTGAATGTGCAAACAACTTTTTTCGATATTCGGATTATATCAGCCCTATAAAAAACCTGTCAAGAGCAGTTGACAATATAGGTATATTGTGTATAGTAAGCGCTGGTATATTTACTTCCAAAAGCTGATATAATACACCCATGAAACAACACTTGGTCGTTATACTCCCTGCTCTTAACGAAGAGCGGACTATAGAATCTGTTATCACGAGTATCCCAAAAACGATGCCAGGAATTTCCCGCATGAGTGTTATCGTTGTTAACGATGGTTCAATAGATAAGACTGCCGAGATTTCTCGAAATGCAGGAGCTCTTGTTATATCTCATGCACAGCCCATGGGCGTAGGCGCCGCATTTCACACAGGTATAAAAGAGGCGTTACAACTTGGTGCTGACCTTATTGTAAATATTGATGCAGACGGGCAATTTAACCCAGAAGACATTCCCCACTTACTCGCACCTATTCAGCAAGGCAAAGCTGAGTTTGTTACAGCAAGCCGGTTTGCAAAACAAGAATACATGCCGCAAATGCCCGCTATAAAAATATGGGGGAACAGGTGGATGGTGCGTATTATTAACTTTATTACCTCAAAGAATTTTACAGATGTAAGTTGTGGATTCCGTGCATATTCCCGTGAAGCGGCACTGCGCCTCACTCTATTTGGAAAATTTACGTACACGCAGGAATCATTTATTGACCTCGCCTTTAAAGGAATCGCAATGACAGAAGTGCCGCTCATTGTTCGTGGCGAACGTGAGCATGGAGTATCACGCGTTGCATCGAACTTATGGAGATACGGCGCAAAATCCGCGACCATTATTTTCCGTGCCGCGCGAGACCACAAGCCTTTCTATTTTGTAGGTTTTCCGGGACTGATTATCCTGATTGCCGGAATTGCCGTGGGTATATTCGTTGTGCAGCATTACGTTGCAACCGGACAGACGTATCCATATCGATCTTTGGTAACAGGCTCTGGTGTCTTACTGATTATTGGTTTCTTACTACTTGTGATTTCTTTACTTGCCGACATGATTCACCGAAGCCGTATGGCCATTGAAGAAGTATTGTATTTGGCACGCAAGAACGCTTACTCAATACCCCTCACCCCTGCCTGTCCGGCAGGCAGGCCACCCCTCTCCCCGTCTAGGGAGAGGGCGGTAGAGTGAAGTATGCGCATATTGTTTATATCGCGTGCATACTCAGAGCATGCGGGCGGCATGGAGCGTCTCAGTTTTGAATTAATCGGGGTGTTTCGTAGCACCCCTCCCCCTTACCAAGGGGGAGACAGAGGGGGTCTGTCGGTTACTACAATCGTCAACGAAACAAACCCCGGTGCGAGTCTACTCTCTACCCGTCTACAGTCTATTATTTTCGCACTATCTGTTTTGCCTAAAGCACTTGTAGCATCTAAAAACGCTGACATCGTTCACATCGGAGACCCGGTATTGTCGTTCGTAGGCTGGTGCATTGCTCGTATGCGTCATATTCCCGTTATAGTAACAGTGCATGGCTTGGATGTTTCATACCCAAGTCCACTATATCAATTATATCTACGAACATTTTTTCGATCATTCTCCGGCTACATCGCTATTAGTGAACACGCAAAAAAACTCATGCAGAGGCATCGCGTCCGTGGGAGTATCTTCGTAATTCCACCCGGAATTCGAGATGATATATATAGCAATACATACACTCGAAACGATTTGGGCAAGCTTGTATATCGAAACATTTCAAACAGAATTGTATTTGCAACAACAGGGCGATTAGTTGCGCGTAAGGGGCACGCTTGGTTTATAAAAAACGTGATGACCAAATTGCCGCGTACGGTACTGTACGCAATTGCAGGTGACGGGCCGCAGCGCGAACATATATCTTTATTAATTAAATCGTTAAAAATGGAAGACCGGGTGATAATGTTGGGCAGAATATCTCACGAAGATAAAAAAATACTTCTGAACACCATAGATGCGTTTATACAACCGAATATTCCGGTAGTGGGTGATGCAGAAGGGTTTGGGATAGCTCCTGTGGAGGCTGCGCTCTGCGCCCGCACAGTATTTGCCTCGAATATCGATGGCATTCCAAGCGCGATTCATAATGGAAAAAACGGAACACTAATTCCACCAAAAGAAACAACTGCATGGGTGAATATACTTTTGCAGTACATGCAGCATCCCTTATCGCATGAGCCCTCAGGAAAAGATGCTCGTTCTTATACTGCAGAGAACTTTTCGTGGGACAAGATTGCGCAAGAATACAAAAAAGCTTTCGACAGCATTGCATAAAAAAAGATACTCCGGTCGCAAGGCGCGAACGGAGTATGTAGGTTGATTCTTTACCTCGTAAAGCAAAGAGCGAGCAGCAGGCCCGCCAAGGTAATAATTAACGAAACTGTAACGAACGGAGAACACTGTGCTTTCTGAATCATTGTGCAATCCTTAATAGCTGCGGCGGAAGGCTTTGATGCGCCCCAGACCCACTCTGGAGAACCTCGCCTTTCTGGTATTATATATACTCTGTATTATGCAATCCGTCAAGTTTTTGTAAAAACGGCGGTAATTATTCGTGGAAAGTCTCCATTTTCACCTTCTGCTCTCCAGCGCCTGTATGATGGCAAGATAGGTGTTTCAAGCGTGCAGCGATTGTCTTGAATAATCGCGCTTATATCAAAGTCTTGCTTGCGAAGATAGTTTTCTATTACAGAAATAAGGGAAATATGCGTTCCTAATGTATCTTTGTGTACCGCATACGAAAATATTTTTTCAAATTGCTGAATACCCTCCCCTTGTTCTTCGAACACAAAGCAGTTCTCGCAAATATGCGGGCCAATGTACGCATCGCGTATTTTTTCGTTATCAATACTCTTCGTAAGTTCTTCTAAAATTCCTGCGGTTAGTGTGTGACGGCTAATGTGGATTGCGAATGCTTTTGTGTCTGTAGTAAGTACGAGGGGCAAACAATCGGCAGTGTATACGCCTACGGGCTTGCTGCTTGGTGTTCCAATAATAAAATCAGATCTTCCATGATCCTGATGTGCGAGCGTTACCGGAAACGCTGGATTACTAACAACTTCCCAATTACTGAGTGTTATAGACGATTGCATCGGGTGCTTCAAATACTTTTTTCAGCTTTGACGTATCCCAAGAGTCTTTATTCGCAGCATTGAGTACGAGATATTTGCCTTGCTGCATAACGCGCTCCTGCGCATCTTTGTCTCCACTAAATGCTGTAACAGTATCGTTCATAGTTTCATCTTGTGCAGATAGCCAATAATCATGCAGGCGAAGAACGGATACGCCAGTAAATAGTGGGACTATATATGGTGCCTCGGGTGATGTAATAATAACATCTTGAGGCGTTGCATGATCGCCTAGCCACCACAGGGCAGTACGCGTTGCAAGATTGATACGATATGGTTCGCTTTTTACCAGGCTTAAATACGTGGACCCTACGCTTATACCTACTGGCAATACGAGAATACCAAGTATACATACAACTCCAATCCAACCCGCAATAACTTCAGATAATGGCCTCAATGTCAGCATGAGTTCCCGGCGTATGCTATAGATTGCCTGAATAATAAACGGAAGAAGTAAAGGTAAGCCGATCAAAAAACTGTGATATAAAAATCGCGATGCATTTTCCGTTACAATTGCACGGCTGCTTAAGGCAAAAGTTACAAACCCCAAAACCCCAACAAGTAATGATGCAATTGCGATGTACTGCTTTCGTGAAAGAGAAAAGATGCTTGCCAATAGTACAGCAAATACCGGCAAGCCTGCTCGTATCATTTCCCCGGCAGAGCTTACGGAAAAGTGAGGGTTGTTCAGTTCCGTTCGCCCTACTGCAGCTGCCTTTATTGCAATAAGAACGCAAAACCCAAGAGCAAGAAATATCGCACGCTCCCTAACACTTCTCTTTTTATCGAATACCCTAATAAAGCACAATATACCTGCTAGTGCAGCGGCTACGGTGCCTGTTACGGAGTTTGAAAGCAAAAGAATTGCTGCAAGTATCCCCGCTGTTGTAATGGAGAGGATTTGGGTAGTACCGATGGCTACAGCCGATCGCGCAAATAGAGCAATCGCTGCCAACTCCAATCCCATTAAGAAGAAATGCGATTGCGGATAAGTAAACGAATCAAAACTGATGCCGATTGCAAATAGGGTAAGCAGTGCTTGGAGCGCATATATATATACTCGTGATGGCACCCCAAACCATCGTTCTGCGGGATTAGCTGGCTGCGGCCATATGGTATCCCAGAGTAAGAAAAACAACGGGATAGTGAAGAAGATCCCCGCGTACGTCATGATGCCAAGGTAATACAGCCAATCTTTGCCGATTCCTAAAAGCGTAAAGAAGTCTGCAAATGTGCCGTGCAATACAGTTGGATATTCTAAGCTACCATTACCAGAAAATGGATTTTGGGTAACAAGCCCTGTTGTATCAAAAGATTTCTGTATGAGCGATGCAAACGTAACCACGTCTCCGTTATAAAATCCGTGCAGTACAAATTCTTCTCCAATAAACCCATTTGATTTTACAATCGGATATGCACCGGCTAATACAAGCAGTAACACTATCCCAACAAACGCATCTCGCATTCCACTCCCCGGAGTTTTGTATGGCGAAGTCCATTGTTTATACAAAGAAGCCCAAATTGTAAGGAATATAATCCCAGCTACCAAAAAAACGCTGTCACGGTCTTGGGTGGGTAAATATGCTCGGGCTATAAAACTAGCTGCCATGATTTGTGCTTGAAACAACGCCCCTGCAAGAGCGATATACGTGAGTATTCGCGTGTGAGCAAATAAAACTCCCGATCCAAATAAAGCTGCTGCTGCAAATATAATGAGTTCAAACATGAAATGAAGTATAGAGTATTTCTCCCCCTTGGATAAGGGGGAGCCTGCCTGTCCGGCAGGCAGGTCGCCTCCCCTCATATGAGGGGAGGAAATATACTAAAAAAGAAAAAGACCCGATCCAGAAATTCTCGAAAGGGTCTGTTGATTTACGCAAGCTAGAGAGCTTGTTTGACCATCCAGTGCCTAGGATCCATTCCCAGCAACTCTAAAGCATCAAAGACCTCATCTAGGTGCTTTGGCCCAAACCATTTGATAGAGCATAGCTTTTTCGTATTTGAGAAAACGATGATATCTCGGATTGTGCGGATGCCAGCGCCTTTGAGGAGATTATGAACTCGGATCGAAAGATTTAATTCAGCTAAATCTTGATTGAAGATTTTCGCCTTTTCTTTTGCGGACAATGAGTTAAACAAGTCTTGAATGACTTGTTTTGGAGCGTGGCCAAGCCTGACCCTCTCCAGTACACGGTGTAACTCGTGCGCTTCGATATGAAACATTGTTTCCCCCTGATTCGTTTGAGGTTGAAAAGTTCAAGTAAAACTATCGCAACGAGTTATAATATGCCTAAAGATACGTTATTGTCAAGTGCCTATTTTGCCCAAATATGGCTATAATGGCCAGATATGGCACAAAAAACGGTATCCCTCGTAATACCCGCATATAATGAGGAGCAGCGGATTGTGCCCTTTTTGGCATCTATTGCCGAATATGCGAAAAATAACCCGGGGAATATCACGGAAGTAATTGTTGTAGACGATGGTAGTAGCGATGCAACGTCAGCAGTTGGCGCTAAAGCCGGTACAGTAATTTCGGGATTTCGTGTCATCCAGCACGACCAAAACCAAGGCAAGGGCGCAGCAGTACAAACGGGCGTATTGGAAGCACGAGGAGACTATATTATTTTTATGGATGCAGATGGTGCAACAGATATTGCAGAGCTTCCTAAAATAATTGCTGCACTTGAGAATGTCGACATTGCAGTCGGTAACCGTTGGATGGCCGGTGCACAAACAGAGCGCCATTCTTTATTGCGCACACTTTCCGGATTTATGTACCGCAATTACATGGCCCTGTTCGGACTTGGGGCAATTGATACGATGTGCGGATTTAAGGGCTATAAGGCTAACGTGGCAAGGGATTTATATCGCGACTTACAAGAAAAGCGATGGCTGTTTGATACAGAAATTGCGTACCGAGCGGTGAAACGCGGATATTCAATTAAAAACTTCCCTATCAAGTGGGAATCAAAAGACGGCAGCAAGTTAGACACTGCAACCCTGATAAAATCCGCCCTGAACATATTGCCGCTTGTGCAAGATATAAAAAAACAAGAACGTGACCGGCTAAAAGTTGCACTATGAAGATTGTGTTCGTAACAACGCAATCGCCGTTGCAATCAACGCTGATTGGCCGCGTGATGCCGCTTGCGCAGGAGTTTCAGAAGATGGGAAATGCGGTGACGGTGCTGGTGCATGAAGAAAACGTTGCCACCCCCTCTCGCCTGCCTGCCGGACAGGCAGGCTCCCCCTTATTCAA
>MHHP01000034.1:2971-20724 GCA_001817055.1 Candidatus Andersenbacteria bacterium RIFCSPHIGHO2_02_FULL_45_11 | reverse complement strand
ATCGCAACCTAAACTTAAAATTATCGGTCCAAATCCGTTCGAACGAACAGCGGGCGGCAAAAAACGATATTCTGGATTGCGTCTTATATGGACCATGAAGATGAATGCTATTCGCGCGGCATGGCAGCTTATCAAAGAAAAACCGGATACGGTTATTATCGTAAAGCCTTTACCAGAAAATACATTGGCGGTATTTCTTGCAAAACCATTCCTAAAGAAAACAAAGATAATTCTCGACGTTGACGATTTTGAGCTAGAAGCAAACCAGCTTACTTCCCTTTTGCAGCGTGCTGCGATTCACGCATCTGAGCGTGCTGCAGTAAAGATGGCCTCGCACATTATAGTTGCAACCCCCTTTTTGGGAGACCATATGCAACTACTGACCGGTTCAAAAATACCAGTGACGCTTATTCCGACTGGCCTTCCTCTTATTCCCCTCTCCCTAGACGGGGAGAGGGATGGGGTGAGGGGTATTCTCGTTTCCCCAGCCGGAACTGCTCGCCATACAATGCTATTCGCCGGCAGTGTTTCTATTTCTTCCGGCCATCGTGTTGATATGCTACCGGAAATTTTAGTACAGGTACGGAAAAGAGTTCCCGATGCAACGCTGATAATTGCCGGAACTGGCGATGACGAAACTGCACTTCGTGAACAGTTTGCAAAACTGGGATTGCAAGATGCTACTACCTGGCATGGGCGATTTTCACTAGATAACATAGGGCCTTTAATGCAAGATAGTGCAGTGCTTATTGACCCAATAGACGCAAGTATTGCAAACCGTGCAAAAAGCAGCTTCCGCGCTGCGCTCGCCCTTGCCTATGGTGTGCCAATTGTGAGTAGTAATATTGGAATACGCACTGCAATGATCCCCGCCACATTGCACGCAAGGTTTTTTGCCAAGCCCGGAGACGCAACTGCGTATGCAGAAAAAATCATTACTTTGCTCCAAGCGCCGGTATCAGAAAAAGATAGCGCGCTCTTACAAGATGCTTCTACTCAATATCAGTATAATTATCTGGCACAAGTGTATTACAATTGCATAGTATGAACTTTTTTGAAGCAATACTAGTCGTTGTAGTGCCACTGATTCCGATCGTTTTGCCTGGCGCGTTTTTCATTCGTGTGCACGATTTTAAAAATCTGCTCATCACAGGTGTGCGTATCATATTGTGGAGCATGGGCATTATAACTATTGCCTTGGCTGCCGGATTATATGTAGGTATTCCGATGCAAGCAGTTGCACTCATACTCCTGATTGCAAGCATCGCGCATGCCTCTTTGTATAAAAAGCAATTCTTTGCACGAGTAACGCTGTGGCATGCAATGGCGATGATTGTGCCCATGACACTTGGGCTCGCAATCTTTGCCACTCCATTTTTTATGATCCATGACGGCTTGCCTACCGGTGATGTACAAAAAACAATTATTTGGGCAGGAGATTCGCTTATTACCAATCGCTTGCCTTCGTATGATCGCGCGGTATCGCTTTTAAATCGTGACCCGGTAGATTTTTATACCCCCGGCTTACACGCAGTATCGTCGCTGGTACTTGGACTATCGCCAGCCCCCCTTACAAGCATAGGAATATTTGCTATCGCAATTGCATTGTGTGTTGCATGGATTGCCGGAGCATTAACAAAAGAAATGTTTGATAATCACCCTCACGTTGTACCACCAGTTCTAGCTGGCATTTTTACGCTGACTCAATATCGATTTCTGAGGTACTTGCGAGAACCTGGGTATCATCTGCAAAACCTGGTAGGCGAATTATTTCTGTTCGGCATGTTGCTCCTATTTATTCGATTTATTCGAAGGCGAGAGCCGCAAGATGCAGTTCTCTTTGTAGTATCGGGCGCGGCATTGTTTCTTACCCATCAATTTTCTATGTTTATTGCGGTATTTATGCTTGCGGCAGTAATGATTGCAGTTTTGCTTGAATACCGATCCCGCATTATGAGTGCAATGAAACTGCATGCCAGAATATCACTCCTTGCAATAGTGCTGTTGGTTATTGCGTTGGCCATTGCGTCATCTCTGCAACTAGGAAGTAAACTACCTGCTTTATTTACCGCAACCCCGCACTTAACCGGCCTGCTTCCAAATATCGCTGATTACCCAACAACCATGGGTGAAGTATGGTTTTTTGCTGGCCTTGCAGGAATTATTCTCATGGTGTGGCAGGCTCGCCGGCGCGATGAACATCATCGGCAAGTTGTTATATTTGCAAGTGCTACTGCAATTATCTTGATGTTATCGCAAGGCCCTGCAATTGGGATCGATATTCCCCCTGTGCGTGCATTGTTTTACCTCGTTGTTCCCTTTTCTGTAGGCGCAGCATATTTTTTTGGAAGGCTATTGCTATATATACGTCACAGTATGCATGGCAAGAATAAAGCAATCAGCGAAGTTGCACTCGTACTAGTTATCCTTGCGGCATGTTCATCAACTACGTACAGAGCATACGCATCGCTATCACATACGGTGAGAACAAACTCAACGCTTACAGGAGAACAGCTAGGGTTGATTGAGCAATTAGGCTCCCACCCCCTCCAACTCCCCCTCGGGCAGGGGGAGGGTCTGGCGATTCTTATCGACGACTATAATCGTCGGAGCGCATCGTGGTTAGTGTTGTCTGGCCGGCCTATGTTTACTCGTATTGCCGCAGACCTGCATCAGCAAATGGAGGAAGCGCACCAATCCAAGCTGCGCATGGATTTGTATTTGAAGCAGCTTGATTTTGAAAAAATATTTTCGCTAGGAAGCATGCCTGAAATAAATCATTTATTTGTAAAGCATAATATAGGGGCAGTAACGGGAATTACCAATTCATCGCAAACTGCATTTATGCATAATGTATCACTCACCCCCGTTGCAGTTGCTGATGACATTACGCTGTATGCGCCAACAAGCCCCTCTTCTAATTGCGCTGTGTCGCCTGAGTGCGCATTCTTAATGCGCCCCGCAACTCTTGCTAACGATATTGGGGATATGCAAGATACATTTGAGCATTTACAAGCAAGCATGCGTTCTGCCCGCGTATCAGAGCCAAAGGTAGTATCTACCACTACGTACCGTGAAGTTACCGCTTCTTCTATCCCCCTGCAGTTTAATGTCGGAGATTATACGCGTGTGTTGTGGGATCCGAACAATACGCATCATCCAGAAGCATCGCTTACGTTCATGGTATTTTTTACGCAGCCATATAACGAGCTATCACTTAAAACCCCCTCGGGGTCAGTAGTTCCAATCCCCGCGTTAAAGCATGCTACAGTTGAGCTGCGGCAAGACATGGTGCAGATTGATGATCGAGGTTTTATAACGCTCACAATCGTAAATCCAACCCATCAACGCATTGGCATAGATATGGTTGCTCTTGGCCCCTCATTAATACCTTAAAGTATGAAGCAATCTAAACTCACTGGCGCAATAGCTCTCACCATAGCACAAGCAGTGGTGCTATTTCTTGGTTTTATTATTCACCCATTGATTGGCCGCCTGCTCGGCAAGGCAGAATACGGTATCTTTGGGGTGGTGCTTTCTGTGCAAACAATATTTGGGATCATGCTTACGCTCGGCGTGCCAAGCGCTGTCTCAAAATTTGTTGCCCAGAACAATGAACATGCGCAAAGTATTTTAAAACAAGCTTTAAAAATCCAACTCATTGTTGGTATGTGCATCTCACTGATTGTAATTGCCTTATCCCCGGTTATTTCACGCGCACTGAATGATGCCTCGCTTACAAAGTACTTTATATTTATTGCCGGCGTTATCTTTTTGCAAGGAATCTACCCCATCTACGTACAGTTCTTGAGCGGCATGCATCGGTTTAACAAGCAAGCGCTGCTCACATCTGTGTACGCCGTTGCAAAATTACTAGGTGCTATATCTCTTATATATATATTTCGGCTCTATGGCGCATTATCCGGCTTTGCGGTAGGCGGAGTATTAGCGGCTAGTCTTGGTTGGTATTGGACGCGCAGCATTGGTGGGATACAGCCATATACTATACAACTTACGTCATTTTTCTCATTTGCCGGCACGTACGCTGTTATCTTACTAGGGCTGCAAATCTTGATGAGTCAAGATTTGTTCATGGTGAAGGCAATGCTTGAAAACGATGCATTGGCCGGAGATTATAACTCCGCAGTAAATCTGTCGAGGATTTCATACATGCTTCTGCAGGGTATGGCGTTTGTGCTCTTGCCAAGTGTTGCCGCACTCACCCGCCCCGGAGCTTCAAAAGAAAAGGCTATCACATTCATTCGCGATGCGCTTCGATATTTGATTGCACTCATAGTTCCATGCGTTGTACTTGCAGCATCTACCAGCAAAGAGCTGATTATCTTATTCTACGGCGTAAAATACGAACAAGCAGCACCGGTCCTTACTATCTTGATGATCGGGCTTGGAGCATTATCGTTTTATTTACTGCTCGCCAATATTGTTGCCGGTGCGGGCAAGGCGCACGTCGCACTCTATATAACTATTGGGATGATTATAGCAAGCGCTGCCCTTGGTACATACCTTATTCCTCACTATCAACTGCTTGGCGCTGCGTCCCAAACAACTATCACAGCTCTTATGGGCTTAGTGGCACTTGCTATATACACCTTTAAAACATTTAGTATTCCATATCCACTGATCAGCACGGTGAACATTGTAATCGCTACTGCGGTTGCAGTGTTGCCAACATATATATGGAAAGCATCTTCTTTTATGCTCCCATTGCAATATATTGTTTTGGGTGCTCTCTATATTGGAATATTGTGGATCATCGGAGAGGTTACAGATAAAGATAAGCAGCTGATCGCATCACTGCGCAAATCTCTTCCAGTATGAGCAAGCACGCATCACGTATCACAACTATTGCAGCGGGTGTTGGCATCGCACTGCTTGTATACCTACTTCCTGTCGTATCGTCCGGCACTAGAAGAATTGGAACGCTAGAAACAATTCATGGGATCCCCTATCCGCACGATGGCGAAACAATTCTTGTTGAGGAAAAGCTCGCACATGCAGATATGTATTTGCAAGAGTCGGTGTTTGCAAAACGGTTACATGTGCTCGTATCGTTTGAGCCCGGAAATACTAATGCAATTGATATAGGTGTTCGAGAAGGTGGCTTTTGGTTCGGCTACGCTAAGCAGCCGCTGTATCGAAGAGGAAAAGATCCGGCTGGTTTTCAAACCAAAGAAATTATATTCCCCCTAACCACGATATTCCAAGAAAAAGATCGGTCTATCGATACGATGCTATTTAGCACATCTGCAACATCAACTACTGCAATAGAAGAAGCAGATGCCGATACGGTATCTTGGAAATTATATAGTATGATTGCATCTACGCGCACATATGTGCCTGGCGTCCAAGAAGTAAAACAGTATATCCGTAGCATTATCTCGCGTGAGCGGGCACTGTAACCCTATGAAGCGTATTTTTCGCACAATGATTTGGCCGCTCGGCATCGCAGCATTAGTCGTTGCTTGTGTGCGCTTTTTGCACCCCGCCACATTTTCCCAATACGCTCTACCAACCCTCATACTAAGTACGGTGGTGTGTGCAGCGTTAGCAATTCATAATCAACGGTATGAATAACAAGTACAAATATATTCGAATCTTTGCCGCCGTTATATCTATTGTAATTGGCGCTGCGCTTATGCAGGTGCGCGCTAATTTGGAATTTTTCAACCTGATTCCAACGGATTCTGCAACGCACATAACCCCCATTAAATCGGAGAGTGTATATAGGCAAGAAATAACCATTCAGCGAAAAACGCTCAGCCGCTTGGGGATATATATGCGTCCATTGCAAGAAATTTCTGATGCATCCGCAGCACTTCGCGTTTCAATCCTCCGCCATAACGATGTAATTGGCTCAGGCTTTATACCCGCGATCTTTATTGAAAATGGGGGCCCATCATACGTTACCTTTGATAATCCTATTACAACTCATAAGGGCGAACGCATTATCATTGAGATTAGCGCACCCGAGGGGCTCTCTGGTGCGATTGCGCTACGTCAACGCATGTACGATGCGCAGTTTCCGCGGGCAGATAGTATATTTTCGATTAATTCTGTGCCTCAAGACCAAGTGATAGCATTTAATATGTTTGAATCCATACGGCCAGCCCTTTTGCGCCAATTGGGTGGGATTTTAATTACTTTAGGATTGGCACTTGTGTTTTTAAGTACTCTGCGCACATATCGCACAATGGCATCTTTGAGCATGCTTAGTATTATCGCATTGTTGTATGCAATCCCCGCCTGGGATGCGAGTATGTCGTATGGGTTATTTTCACTAGCAGTAGCTGCGTTGTTGCTGTGTATGTGGGCGCTTCTTCGTATTGCAGGCAGAACGCATTTTTCTGCAATGTTTGGCGCCGCCGTGTTTGCATGCTCAACTTGGTTACCTCTTCACATTATTACAAGCGGCAATATTGGAGAGATACTGTCTCCACGAAATGCGCTGATCGATCCAAATCAAATTGCAATTACGCATGGTGCCGGATTGTATATCGGCATGCTTGCGGGCGCAGTAGCTTCGATTGGAATTATTCTATGGCTTGCCATGATTGTACGAGGAAAATATAAGCAATGTGAAATCGAATCAATTGTCGGAGTATGCGGTGCTCTTGCTACATATATTGCGTTTATCCCATCACCCGTGAATAACCCTCATGCGGGAATTGCAGTTTCGTTTGCACTTGCATGGTTTGCATCGTTTGGGCTATGGCGCATGCAACGGTTTTTAGGTACTACTGACAAACTTGCCTATAGTATACTAACTATATTAGTTGTTATAACGCTGCTTGATTTGATGTATGTAACAGCAAGAGCTTTAACATATGGCTTGGGTGTATGAGTACAAGCGAATTTAGACATACGGCGTCCAATGCAGGTATGATTGGTGCTGCTGCGCTAGCAGGTTCTGTTGTGGGGTTCGTGTTGCAACTTTTAGTTGCCTATTACTTTGGTGCCGGTAATCAAACAGACGCATTTTTTATGGCGCAGTCTACGTCCGAAATGCTGGCAAAACTCTTGCTAGGCGGTTCCGTAACGGCAGTATTTATCCCCCTCTTTGTAGAACGTTTGGCGGTGAAAAATCGTGATGGTGCATGGCGCTTGGCATTCAATATTCTAAATATCATGACCGTGGCATATATTGCGCTACTGGGGTGCATATGGCTGCTTGCGGGGCCATTTGTGCATTTTATAGCGCCAGGCTTTAACGGAGACACATACACGCTTACTGTTTCGTTATTGCGATTACTTCTTCCATCATTCTTGTTTCTTTTTCTAGTAGAATTTGCCACTTCTATATTGCATTCATTTAAACTGTTTACACTGCCTGCTACTTTGCGTATCGTCGCACCGCTCGTTTCTATATTAAGTATTTTAGTGTTCGTACATACGCTTGGTATTCATGCACTCGCAATAGGAATAGTTGCAGGTTCTATTATCCAGCTTGCGATATTAGTGGTTGGGCTTCGTCGCCAAGGTATGAAGTATCGTTTTTTTATAGATATACGCGACCCGGCTATTCGATCACTTGTACGGCTCGTGTACCCGTTTATTTTTTCTCTGCTTATGACGCAAGGCGCGGGCATTGTGTACAGAATATTAGTATCGGGGTTAGAAGAAGGTAGCTTATCTGCACTGAAGTTTGCAGAAAAAATAACACAACTGCTCACGATCGTATTTCTAAACTCTGTAACGCTTGTTATTTACCCACTGCTTTCTGAAAAAGCTAGTTTGCACGACACTGCGGGTATGCGATCAACAATTGCAAGCGCCATGAGGCTGGTAGTATTTGTATCACTCCCGTTAATTCTTGCTGTTGCCATTCTCCGTGAGCCTCTTGTTACTTTTTTATACCAGCGAGGGTCCTTTACCGCTTCTGATACTGCTGCTACAAGCATCGCGTTGCTCTATTTGGTACTCGGACTTACTACAACTGGCATCAGCTCTATTTTGGGCCATGCAGTGCTCGCAATCCAAAAAACACGCGCCGCAGTAGCAATTACGATTATCTCGCAAGTGGTTGCAATCTCCCTCTTTTATTTCTTGGTACCAACCATGGGAATGGCTGGGCTTGCGCTTGCATCATCGCTCGTCCCCCTGTCTTCAGCCCTACTCTATTTTCTCTATCTTCGTCGCCATATTCCGGCACTAAGTACTATATTTGCACATACTACGTACATAAAGACTATTATTCTCGCAATAGTATCCTCTGCAATTGTTTGGGTTGTATCACTATCTCTTACGAACTATGTACTGCTACAAATCATTGCCTCGCTACTTGCAGGCGCTCTGTGCTACCTTGTAGCGGCCCGGGCATGGCATATTGAAGAGATGCAAGAAGTGTTGGGGATGGTTCGCGCTAAGTTGACAAGACGCGCAGTATGACGATACCCCTCACCCCACCCCTCTCCCCGTCTAGGGAGAGGGCGATAGAAGGAAATATGAAATTCGCGGTTGTTGAATATTCGAGTAAGACGAAAAAGATTTGGCGGCATACTGAAAAGCGCCCAAATTATCTTTGTGATCCGATTCATGAAATAGACCCCACAAGTTTTGGCTGCTACGTGTCTGCATTTGAGGGTGAACACGTTCCATTAGTTTCCTTGATTACTGGCACTCAAGTATTTTTGCCGCTACGCATATATCGGAAAATTATGAAGCGTATAACAGGAGCTTGGCCAACTTATAGCATTTCGTATTTACAACAATTTGATGTATTGCTTGTGGTGTATCAAATTAGCGATGGCCACGAAATGGTGGCGTTACTGCAAAGGCTTCGAGCAGAGCACCCATCTCAAATCATTATTGGCGTTCCAACCCAGCCCTATGGAATATTGCGGGAGTATTGGGATAAAACCCCTGAAGCCTTAACGGAAATGCGAGAATTTATACGCGCCTGCCATACATTTATTACTATCGTAAAGCGGACGCTACCTAAATGGGAACGCATATCTCGAACTCCAATGCTATACATGCCTCAGCCATACCCTACTGCGTTTGCATCCAGGATGTTTCGTGAACGGGATCAAAAAAGCAATATTATCTTTGTGGCCGGGGTTACGGGGCGCGATAATATTATTAAAGGGCAAATTGTGGCAGCTCAGTTACAAAAGAAATTTCCTGCATACCGAATTCAAATGGCACAAGTAGAGGGTATGGATCTGGATGTAAAAAATCTTTCAGGGTCAACGTACGACGTTCTCCCCTTCCAGCCCTGGCAAGAACATCTTGCAATGCTATCTCGTGTTGCGCTTGTGATAAATACTGACTACACAGAAACGCGCGGACGCGTACAGGCTGACTGCGCCGCCGTTGGAACAGTAAGTATTGGTGCAAATTCTGATGCACAAGAAGATTTGTTTCCCAAACTTCCCGCTGATCGCAATACTAGTACCGCTCAGCTTGTACTGCAGGGTGAGCAGCTATTAGGCGATACGTCATACTACAGCGAGATTGCCCGCACCGCTCAGCAGCGTCTTGCTCAGTACGATTACGAGCCTTCAAAAGAGCGTATGGAAGAGCTGGTACAGGCAATAAAAATGACACTATGAAAAAGTTTCTTATTAAACACGTTGGCAACATGGGTGATATGGTCTTTTTCGTGCCGCCTATTCTAGAAGCAATCAAGAAAAAATATCCAGATTCTCACATTACATTTGTAACGGCCTGGGGCTTTAAAAATAAATACGGGAAATACGGTAAACGCAATCAGGGCGGATTCTGTATATCGCTTATGATGACGAATCCGCATATCGACCAGCTTGTGCATTTTCATAGCACCAAGATATCGCTTGCAGGGGCACTATGTATTGAAGAAGGCAAAGCATTCCCTACATGGAACAGCGAATACTACGAGAAGCAAAAAAATAGCGATAATTATGATGCGGTATATGAACTGGATGTTGGCATTGTGCAAGACGAAAATCCTCTCGAGCATTTATATCGGGATATTGGTATGCAAGATGAATATTTTACTAACTACAAACTCTATTTCACCGATCACGATAAAGAAGTTGCAAAAAAAGTGATGGAACGTTTTGTGCAGCCTCGGATTGTGATGCTTGAGAGTATTGAAGGAATAACGACGCGCGGCTGGGATCCAGTAAAAGTTGCGCAGCTTGAACGCGCAATACAAGCCAAGTATGGCGTGCCTCCTATTTGGTTTGGGGCAAAACATTTGCATGAGTATGAGGGTAGGCCACTTACGCTCAGAGAAAATATCGCAACCCTCCTGTATTGCGACGTTGCAATCGGCGTACTGTCTGGCCCGCTGCATTTTGCGGCAGCGGTAGGGCTCCCTACTATTACGCTATTTTGTGATCAGCCATTGCATCGTGCAGCACCCGCATATTTTTTGAATGAATATATTGCCGACGATGCTAAAAAGCATCGTACGATAATCGGGCCTACGGGAGGCAAAATGGGCTTTCTAAAAGAGGGTTCAACTGAAATTAACCTTACCCCGAACGAATGGAAGATTCAGAAATACAAAGACTGGAGCAATCCAGGGCGGCAATCTACCAAAAGCTGTCTTTCTGTTTTGACGGTAGATGAGGTTATGGCAGTTGTGAAAGACATGGTGCATAATCCAACTATATGAAATCCCCCTATATAGTAATCCCTACATATAATGAGAAAGGCAATATTGAGCACATGGTTCGGGCTCTTTTTGAACTCAAAATCGACAACCTAGCCGTATTAATCGTAGACGATAGCTCCCCAGATGGCACCGCAGATATTGTTCGAAATCTTCAGCAAGAATTTCCTCGAGTACAATTGTTGGTGCGTGAAAATAAACAGGGCCTAGGGCCTGCATATATTGCAGGGTTTACCTATGCGCTTGAACACGGAGCGGATGCAATTGTCCAGATGGATGCGGATTTCTCGCATGATCCAAATGATGTACCTCGGCTGCTGCATGCTCTGCAAGACGCTGACCTTGTAATTGGCTCACGATATTCCCATGGCATTAGCGTTATTAACTGGCCACTTCGTCGCTTATTAATTAGCGTATTTGGAAACGTGTATACGAGCGTTGTTACAGGCATGCCCTTTAAAGACGCAACAGGCGGGTTTAAAGCATGGCGCGCCCAGACGCTTCGTGATATCGATATGCCAACGGTGCATGCAGATGGATACGGATTTCAAATTGCGATGAATCATCGTGCATGGAAACGAAATAAGAGGATCAAAGAAATTCCCATCATTTTTACAGAACGTCGTGATGGCCAATCCAAAATGAGTAAGGCAATCGTCCGCGAAGCGTTATGGCTAGTATGGAAGCTAAGGCTGTTCGGGTAAAGTCGTCATCCCGGCCTTCGAGCCTGCCTGTCCGGCAGGCAGGCCGGGATCCAGACAATCGTTTGCGTGGATTCCGGATCAAGTCCGGAATGACAGTATCTATTGTATGTCTCGTTGTTTTAATTCCTTTACTGCCATTCTTGTTCGGCTATTTCCCTGCAACGGGCGACATGCGAGATGTATCTATTCCACTTGAGTTATTTTTTAGGCAAGAGCAACTCCAGGGCAATATTCCATCTTGGAACCCTGCCGTTTCATTCGGATTTCCCGTACTTGCGGCTGCTCAAATCGGTTTTTTCTATCCACCCCTCTTCGTTCTCCGTTTTCTCCCAATTTTTCTAGAGTTGCCTTTAGCGCTTGTGTTGCATTTGGCTGCAGCGGGTATCGGAACATTTTTATTTGCACGAAAGCTCAAGCTATCTTCTGAGGCTGCAGTCTTTACCACCCTTGCGTTCGTGCTGTCTCAATTTATTTGGCAGCATATAACTCACCTGAATATTTTTCTTGCAGTTGCCTGGTTCCCGTGGCAGATGCTCGCAGTTCATACGTTATTTCAAAAGAAATATATGCAAGCAAAAGATATCGCCATATTATCGGCGCTCTTTGGCATTCCGTTCTTAATCGGTCAGCTGCAAGTTCAGCTACTAATGATGATTGTCGCGTTAGTGTACGGAGTTTATCTGCACTTCCAACGCACCCCCACCTCCGCCCTTGGCGGAGACTCCCCCTTATCCAAGGGGGAGAAATTCGACGATTTCCTCCCCTCGTATGAGGGGAGGCGAGGTGGGGTCGTAGTTACAGCCGCTAGTGTCGCAATCCTCGCCCTTCTCCTAGCATCCGTCCAACTTTTTCCAACACTTGAGCTTACACGCCTATCAAGCCGCAATACCAGTGAGGGATTTGATATTGTTCGAGCAAATCAGCATAGCTACCCACTCTACCATCTTCCAACACTTCTCTTTCCGAGATTCTATGGAAATGATAATACGTATTGGGGTAAGCGGCTTGAGATTGAATATGGGTCATATATAGGGGTAATTCCGTTAATGCTCGCAATTTGGTATTTGTGGCAGTTGCTCCCTTCTCCCTCCGATAGGGAGAAGGCGAGGATGAGGGTGGAATCAAAGGCGCTTGTCGCCTTTTCCCCTCACCCCAACCCTCTCCCCGTCCGGGGCGAGGGGGTAACTTTTTTCATAGTTCTCTTATTCGTAACCCTTCTTCTCTCTCTCGGCTCCCTTTCCCCTTTCCGATTAATCGGCATTGAACCGTCTCTTTGGTTTTTCTCTGCTCCTGCACGTTGGCTGCTATTTACAACATTTGCCATGAGTATGTTGGCAGGGTTTGCCTTCGACGCAATATGGGCAAATACATCTTCTGCAAAAAAGTTTTTCAGAAATAGCGCATTGGTTATTTTTGCAGGAATAATTATTGGCAATATATTTCTTTATTATCCGCGTATCCTCCCCCTTATCCAAGGGGGAGTTGGAGGGGGTGAAACAGTAGCGGGAATAAAAATTTCATCCATAATTCAAAGTGCTCGATCATCTAGTATTTCACTCACATCCCCATATACATATATCGCCATTATTTCTTTCCTGGCTCTCCCATATGCAATTTCGCATAGAAACGGAAAAAAGATCTTACTTACAATCACCGCAATCGATCTTATTATTATTGCAGCTACAACATCCCCGTTTGTGTCTTGGAAAACTATCCTGACACCGCCAGATACAATTACCAAGCTCCCGCAAACCGTTCTCGATCATACCTCGAGAATCTTTTCCGTACGAGATGGCGGAGATACGGGAGCATACTTTACAAATCCGAAGTCTCGCCCAACTGTCCAAAGTCGAGAACTGCAACGCAATCTCCTATTGCCAATGATGGCTTCGCAATTCGATATATATGGCGTTGAATGGCCAGCATCGCTAGACCTCACATCACAATCAACGGCACGCGCAAGGTTGCCAGAAGGAGCCGAGAATCTCACAATCGGTGCGATATTGTCTGCAGATGAAGCAGGAGCTATTCAGATAAAAGAACT
The DNA here is from genome assembly GCA_001817055.1 of Candidatus Andersenbacteria bacterium RIFCSPHIGHO2_02_FULL_45_11. Taxonomy (GTDB): domain Bacteria; phylum Patescibacteriota; class Andersenbacteria; order UBA10190; family UBA10190; genus HO2-45-11b. Next base: position 7,358 of record MHHP01000034.1, on the reverse strand, counting down.
GAATGCAAAACCACGAGTTGAGTTAGTTTCCCCTCCTGCCCGAGGAGGGGTTAGGGGAGGTGGGAGTGGCACAACAGAAATTATCTCGGAAACACCAACAAGCCTTACTATAAAAACAACTTCAGCATTAGATACTACGCTTATCGTCCGGGATACGTATTATCCTGGTTGGCACGCATATATAGATGGGAAAGAAGTTGCAATCCAAAAACAAGAACCATTTTTTAGGTCTGTCGCAGTGCCAGCTGGCGAGCATGTCGTAACGATGAGTTATGCTCCGAAGATGTTATATATAGGAGGCGGTCTAACATTGATAATTTTGCTTATTTGTGCCATTATACTGGCGATGACGCGATACCCCTCACCCCATCCCTCTCCCCGTCTAGGGAGAGGGCGGTAGATTGAATATGAAGCTATTATTCTCCATTCCAAGCGGATATCATTTGCGTGAGCTTGTATTGCCTTTGCGAAGGCACCTAGAGGCAAATTCTGGTATGACTGAAGTCCACCTTATAACTCCCGCTGCGCCTATTGCAAAAGATATTTTTACCGAATTTGGGGCTAAGTTTTTTTATCACGAAAATCCTAAAGATGACGCCGGCCATCGAGAGTTATTTGCCCAGATAAAGCCAGACAGAGTAATAACAAATACCGTTGGGCATGACGCTCTTGATGAGCCTATTATCCGCATTGGAAAAGAGCTCGGTATTGCAACTATTACCTTTATCGCGAGTTGGGATAATGTTTGGAAAATTGACAGGCTTATTGCATCCGGAATCAAGATTGCAGTCGCAGACAGGTTTATCGTATGGAACGAGATGATGAAAAAACACCTGATGCGTACGTTCTCTACTATAAAAGCAGATTCTATTGCTGTTATTGGTGCGCCTCGACTGGATTACTTTACGCATACAGACAAGATTGCGACAAAAGAAGAAGTCTACGCAGCATTCGGATTTGAAGATGTCTCTCGCCCGTTCATTCATCTTGCAACTACAGAACTATACCCAATGAAGTATCTAGCGAAAGCACTCTGTGATGGTTTGAAAGCAAATCAGATTCCGAATAATCCGTACCTCTACGCATCTATCCACCCAGGGGGCGAAGTTGAGAAATACAAAACGTTTGAAGATTACGGATTTACTGTACGAAGATCTCCAGGCAGAAATGACGCAATCTCAGTCCCATCATTTAAATATGCCCCTACAGAAAAAGATATCTATTTCTTAATTGGCGTATTCACTCATGCCAGCGTACTTGTAAATCATTCATCTACCGTTGCATTAGAATCCCTTATTACAGGCGTGCCTGTTATTAACGTAAAATACGGAATACCCTTTGATTGGTGGAATTGGTATCGCTGTATGGTATACCGAGACTTTCAGCAGCATTATGATGATCTGGTCTCAGACGGCGCAACATATGTAGTCAAATCAAAGAAGGAACTTCTTTCTGCCACAGCAGATGCGCTTGTCAATCCTCACGCAAAAGATGCTGCTCGGGATATTACAGTGAAAAAGATGATAACAACTACAGACGGCACTGCTAGTCAGCAAGTGCTAAACTATATACTTCATATATGAAAACCAGGGGCGCACTTACGCTTGTATTTGACGATGGATATACGGCGGTATACGAACAAGTGATACCCCTTCTTCGCCAATATGGCGTACGAGCCGTATTCGCAGTGCCTTTAAATACTAAAGAAATAGAGGGGCAAGCTATTACATCTCCGCAAGAATGGCTGTCTATAGCTGCACGAGACGGCCATGAAATCGTAGCTCATGGTATAACGCACCGAAGCTTTACAGCACTGTCTGATCGCGAGCTTGCGCAAGAATTATCAGAGCCCGCAGAAACACTCCGAACATCCACACTCGTATACCCAGGAGGGGCACACGATGACCGCGTCGTAAATGCAGCAAAGAAACATTTTAAAGCCGCAAGAACGGTAGTATACGGCTTGAACAATATTCGCCCTGAAGACCAAATGCGACTAAAGACCATTAACTTTTCTAAGCGGAACTTTTCCGTTCCTCGAGCAAATATTCATGCGCTCCGAGTGTTATTTCAAAACAAATGGCTCATTGAAACGTATCATATGGTAAGCTGTCAGCCATCGACCCTGAAGCATTCGGTACTACTTGATGATCTTGAAGGGCATTTGGATTTTATAACTTCTCTTCCAACCAAAATAACAACAATAGAAGAGCATCTATGATCTCCGGCATTATTATCACCAAGAACGAAGAAAAGAATATCGCTGATTGCATCAAGTCTCTTTCTTTTTGCGAAGAAATAATTGTCGTAGATGCAGAAAGTACCGATCAAACGCGAGAGATTGCTGAAACATTGGGTGCAAAGGTTATAGTGCAACCCTTTCTGGGTTACGGCGAGCAGAAAAATATTGGCATAGCAGCAGCACAACATGAATGGCTTGTTTTTCTCGATGCTGATGAAAGGGTAGCTGAAAAACTCAGAGAGGAAATATTGCAGATCACCCAGAGTGCAAACGAACCAGTGCTGTGGATCACAGTTGAAGATATTTTTCTTGGAAAAAGCCTGCGACACTTAGTTGGGCATAACCCTCGGCTTGTTAAAAAAGGTGCTGCGCAGTGGAATGCAAACCCGGTTCATGAGCAGCTTGTGTATACCGCTACAGGAGAAATTGTGCGATACAAAGATGGAGTATCGGGAGAAATTACATCCCCTATTATTCACCATTCACACGAAACAGTCGCTTCCTACTTACGAAAGATGCACCGATATACATCACTAGATGCAGAGCATATGCAGCAAACGGGTAAGCATCGTTCTGGAAGAGATATTAAAAATTCATGGTTGCTGCCGTATGTATTAGGGTTGCGCCAATTCATCAAGCTTCTTATATATCGAAAAGGTATTCTAGACGGATTTCAGGGTATCGCTTGGAGCGTTTTATCGGCATACTACGAGTTTGAGATGGGGCGAAAATATCGCGCGTTATGACACGCATTGTTCACACTGCACTTCGGTACCCTCCTGCTACTGGCGGAGCGGAGCGATATATTCAGGAGATCGTAGAACGTACTCGCAGTGTCGAACAAGGTCGTGATGTTCGTGTACTCACAAGCAAAATGCGTACCCATGGGCCTATCACGCTGCTAGATCCAGAGCTAGTAATGGACGATGCAATCTACGTGCAACGATTACATACATCTAAAACCCCATGGATCTCGTACCCGCGCCTTCAGGCACTCTCGTATTACATTGGTCATCATAAGCCCGATATTATCGAAAGTTATGGGTTTTGGTACCAGCCCGCAGACGCTGCTGCGCGCTATGCAAAAAAGCACAACATCCCATTCATATTCCACCCCATCTATTACGAAAACAACACACGAAAGAAACCGACATGGCAGGCATATAAGTATACGATTGGAAAAAATACGTTCGCAGCAGCGGATGTCGTAGTTGTATTGTCAGAATTTGAAAAGCACCTCATTCAAAAAGCCGGTATGCCTGTGAAGCGTTTCGAGATTGTTCCTCCTGGCATTGATACGAAAAAATTTGAAATATCTCAGAGTAATCCTTTCGCCAGCAGGAATATTCAAGGCACTATGTTGCTTGCAGTATCTCGCATATCAAAATCAAAAGGCTTGCAAGAGATCATTCAAGCTCTGCCCGATATCGTGAAAGAAGTTCCAGACATTCAGTTTGTGATTGTGGGGGAAGATTTTGGATATGCGAAGCACCTGGTATCGCTTGCAAAACAACGTGGTGTAGAACATCGAGTACACATGCTCGGCAAGCTTTCTGACGATGAGCTGATTGGAGCATACCAACACTGCAACCTCTTCATTCATGCGTCACATTATGAAGCATTTGGAATTGTGCTTGCGGAAGCAATGGCAGCAGGTAAGCCGGTTGTTGCGCGCAATAGCACAGCAATTCCTTCTGTGGTTCCAGATACCAAAGCAGGACTTTTGTTCACTACGCATAAAGAATTGGTACGCTCTGTATCTACGCTATGCAATAATAAAAAAATGGCTCAGGAATTTGGTGCATACGGAAAAAAACATGTACAAGAGAATTTTACGTGGGATGTATCTATTGCAAAACTATTAAACCTCTATGAAGAACTCGGAAAGTGACACGGGTATTTCCTCCCCTCATATGAGGGGAGGCGACCTGCCTGCCGGACAGGCAGGGGTGGGGTCAGCACGTAGCGAACAACGCACCCCCTCTCGCCTGCCTGCCGGACAGGCAGGCTCCCCCTTATCCAAGGGGGAGAAATCTGTCCTCTTCCTTTCCCTATCGGGCATTGGCAACCTCCTTATGCAGTTGCCAACTATCGAGGCGCTTAAAAAAGCACGACCCAATTGGCACATCACCGTGTGGGTAGCAC
>MHHP01000034.1:0-2895 GCA_001817055.1 Candidatus Andersenbacteria bacterium RIFCSPHIGHO2_02_FULL_45_11 | reverse complement strand
CCTGGCCAGCTTATAAAAAGCGCCTTGTACCTAAAACTCGCCGATATTCCGATACGAATCGGCAACAGCTATCCGTATAAAGGTAATTCAAGTGCAAGCAATTTTCTAACCCATACAATAGACGAACAAGAAAATCTCCACGACATCGAACAGAATCTGCGCCTACTAGAACCTCTAGGAATTAATCCAACCCCAGCCCCCTATTATTCCCTCCAAATCCCCGAACAAAATATTGAAGAAGCGAGTAATTTCCTCCCCTCATATGAGGGGAGGCGAGGTGGGGTCGAACGCGACGTACCCACCCCCTCTCGCTCCCCCTTATACAAGGGGGAGAAATCCACTTATATCGGCATCCACGCCGGCTGCGCCAAGGGCTTTGAGTTTAAACAATGGCCGCTAGAGCGCTTCGCCGAAGTTGCAAAAAGTTTGATGCAAAAAAATCCGAATACAAAGTTTTTGATTTTTGGTGGCAAAGACGAAGAAGATCAGAAGCAGGAATTAGTAGGGATGATTAATAGTTATTTCTCCCCCTCATATGAGGGGGAGCCTGCCTGTCCGGCAGGCAGGCGAGAGGGGGTAGTAACGAGCGAGCACACCCCCACCTCCGCCTCGAGCGGAGACTCCCCCTTATCCAAGGGGGAGAAATTCGCAATCTCCATCTCCGCCCCCCTTCTTACAACCGCAGCTATTATTCAACACTGTAATCTCTTTATTTCCAATGATTCTGGCCTCATGCACATCGCTGCAGCAGTCGGCACGCCAACAATAGGCATCTTTGGCCCAACAGATGAAGCGCTAACCGGCCCCAGAGGCCCCAAAAGCACCGTGGTTCGTGCTTCGGGTACTAAACCGGTATACACAACAGAAAATAGGATTTCGCTTGGTGTCAGTCCCCACGCCAGTCTTCTAGCAATCACACCTCAAATGGTTCTGGACAAAATATCTCTATAAAACGTTTCGTGCTCATTCGCAATTTTCTCCATATTTAAATTATCTCGCACATAATTTCGCGCAGCTATCCCAATTTCTTTTTTGTCGAAATAGTTCATTTTGAGTGCGTGTTCGAGTGTATGTGCTAAGTCTTGCGCCGAGCCACGCTCAAAGAGTAGGCCAGTTTTAGAATGCTCAATAACTTCTGAGGGGCCTCCAATATTTGCAGCAACCACAACCTTACCGCGAGCCATCCCTTCAATTACAGTACGCCCAAATGGCTCTACCCATAAGTGAGGTGCAACAAGGATTTCTGATTCATTAATGAGATTTTGTAGCCGATGGTACGGCATATGAGGGATGAAGTTGACCCGATACTGTAACCCCCACGTAGCAGCCAGGTTTTCATATGCCTTCTGCTGAGCACCCGCACCTGCAATCGTAAGCTGTGCTTCCAGATTTTTTTGAGCAAGAATTTTCCAAGCTTGCAATAATAGGCGCACACCTTTATACATTTCTACCCTTCCAACATATAAGACATTTCCAGCCGTGCCCTTTTTAAGCGGCTCATTAAGATATTCCTGCGATATCGGATTGTAGATTACACGGGTACTTTGCCCAGAAGTATCTTGGTATTTTTGAATCAACGCCTGCTGTGCATGTGAAATAAAAATTTGGTTTGGAATAGCTCGAAATGCGTTACGTCTATATGGTCTATTATACAGATATTGCCATATACGAAAGAATTTTCTAGGCACCGTTGCCTCTGCAACCCGATGGCAATTCCAAAGCTCCCCAGTACCTTGGCATCCTGGGTCAACTGTCCCATCTCGCAGTATGTTATTCGTACATCCAGATATCTGTGCATAATCACGTGCAGTAACCACAGCATTCTTCATATGCAATTCTGAGAGCATGAGAGCGCTTCTAAAATCGTGCGCATGCACAATATCGTAATCATGAACGTCAGGGATATGTTGATGTAAAACCTTTGCTGCACGAATGCTTTGAGCACGCTCAAACAATGGCTTATCTTTCAGCCCAAGTTTTAATTGCGAAACAGGGACTCCATTCTCGTGATATTCAACTTCTGCATGACCAGATGTAACAATATGAACGGTATGGCCAAGCTCAATAAGCCCTTGTGCAATAATATGCGTTGAAAGCTCTCCACCCCCCTTTGTTTCAGGTGGATATTGAGCTGAGAGAAATAGGATTTTCATATTTCATTCTATCGCCCTCTCCCTAGACGGGGAGAGGGATGGCCTGCCTGCCGGTAGGCAGGGGTGAGGGGTATCGTCGTCATAGTAATTCACGGTATATCTTCACCATATCACGAGCCGCAATATCCCAAGAAAAGAGGGTTGAACGCTTTTTGCCGCGCTCAATAAGGTTATTTCTAAATTCAGTATTTGTAAGAATGTGCCTAATACTTGCCGCAAACGCTTCTGCATTATCAGCGTCATGCATGAGCCCACCATCGCCAACAACTTCCGGAAGAGCTGTTGCATTTGAGCATACTACTGGGCAACCCGCTGCCATTGCCTCAAGAGGTGGCAAGCCAAACCCTTCCAGTTTTGAAGGAAATAGAAGCGCATCGGCAATGGTATACAACTCGTTAATTCTATCCAGTGGAATACTACCAAGAAACTTCACATTGTTTCGGAGGTTGAGCTGGTCGATAAGATGTAAAGTGTTCGCTCTTCCAGATCGAAGTCCTGGTTCTCCTATTTTTAGTAAAAGCACATCGGGGTACTGCTTTTTAAGAATAGCAATAGTGTTTAAAACAGTTTTAAGGTTCTTACGAGGATGCTCAGAGCCGACATGCATAATGAGTGGGGTACGACTGTGAATTGCGTAGTCTTGAACAAGTTGTTTATATGCAATAGTCTCCGTAAAGTTCTCAATAGGCATGTACGATGCGCTGACTCCATTCGGGATTACAGCGATTCGTGAAGGCGAGAT
>MHHP01000033.1:34691-35789 GCA_001817055.1 Candidatus Andersenbacteria bacterium RIFCSPHIGHO2_02_FULL_45_11 | reverse complement strand
ACGATCCGAAGATGAAAGCGCAAGCGATGCCATTTGATATGAAACGATTTACCTATGGCGGGTTTACGGTTGATGTAGGAGCGTAAAACGTGTATAGTAACAATTCATGGAGCGAGAAAACGCTGTTGAAATTACGAATTTATTCAAAACATATAAGGGAGGGTTTGAAGCGTTGAAGGGCGTTTCCCTATCTATTCATAAAGGAGAAATATTTGCATTGCTGGGGCCAAATGGTGCTGGTAAAACAACATTGATTAATATCATTGCGGGCCTGGTAAAGCGTACGAGCGGGGAAGTGTGCGTACTTGGGAAAGATGTAGATACGGACTATCGCTTTACTCGTTCGAAGATTGGTCTTGTGCAGCAAGAAATTAGTTTAGAGTTTGGGGTTACAATTTTTGATACTGTTCGAATGCAAGCAGGCTACTACGGATTACGAGATGGGAAGATACGCGCAGAGAAAGTGTTGGAAGATCTTTCCTTGTGGGACAAGCGTAATCAACAAGCTTTTGCGCTTTCGGGGGGAATGAAGCGCAGGGTGATGATTGCGAAAGCAATGGTACATGACCCAGACATTCTATTTCTTGACGAGCCCACCGCAGGAGTTGACATAGAATTACGAGAAAGTCTGTGGAAGATGGTCAGTCATCTTCGTGATCATGGCAAAACAATTATATTAACGACTCACTACCTGGAAGAAGCCGAAGCAATGGCTGATCGTATCGGTATTATTAATACCGGAAGGCTAGTACTGCTTGATACGAAGAAAAACCTCATAGACAGTAACAAGGGGAAGAATTTGAATATGATATATTCGGAAATTTTAGAAAAAGATAGACAACCAAAGGTATGAATTACATCGGCGTCAAAACATTAGCACTCAAAGAGATAAAGCGCTCCTTATCGGGCCCCACGCAAACGCTTGGTGGGCCAATTGTAAGTGCCCTCATGTTCTTCGTAATTTTTGGACAAGCAGTTGGCGGCCGCTTAGGAGATATCCAAGGCATTGCCTACCCTGCATTTATTATGCCTGGGCTTGTGATGATGAATATTCTCACCACAGCATTTCAGGGTGTAGGGTTTGCAGTAATGTTTCAG
>MHHP01000033.1:17958-34668 GCA_001817055.1 Candidatus Andersenbacteria bacterium RIFCSPHIGHO2_02_FULL_45_11 | reverse complement strand
GTTCGCAGTGCTGTGGTTGGTGGGCTCATTTTCGTAACTGGGTTACTGTTTGTTCCCGTTCATATTGATCACCCGCTGTTTCTCCTCGTATTTACAGTTCTAGTTGCCATCACTTTTTCGAGTCTTGGGTTTATCGCGGGCCTATGGGCTAAAAACTTTGAACAAATATCCATTATTCCCACCTTCGTCATTATGCCTCTGAGTTTTCTTGGAGGGATCTTTTACTCATCTGAAATGCTCCCGCCGATTGCTCGGATGATCGCAGTGTATAACCCGGTGTATTATATGATTAACGGAATGCGCTATGGGTTTTACGGAATTTCAGATGTATCAATAACAGTGGCTTGTACTATTGTGCTTATTCTTGCCGCAGTTTCATTGGGTGTAGTTTGGCAAATGTTGCGGGTGGGCTATAACCTCAAGTCCTGATATGGCACATAGAATGCCCGCGGATTTACGAACAGCTCTCATTTCTACTCCATTCGCGTTAGTAACATGGCAAGATATTACACCCCTGGCGCGCAACGAGTGGATTTGTTGGGTTACGTCTGGCAAAAAAGCGGAGACGAGAAATATTCGTATCGAGAAGGCGCTATCGAAGCTTGCGGGGGGAATGCGTCGCCCGTGTTGTTGGGCTGGGTGTACACACCGTTAAAAGTTTGCTTTGGAGAATGCTTGTGCATACGGCTGCGGTAGTGGCGAATACGGCAGATATAAAAATCGTTACAATCCCCATAGCAACACCGCCGGCAATGTCATCGCCGGGCTGAACTATACATAAGTACGCTAATGGCGCCCCAATAAAACCAATAAGAGATATCGCACAGTACTGTATGGTCCGTAGCGCTTTCGCGGAATCTTGTGAGAATATTTTATTTTGCCTGATGTATCCGAGCAACCTAAATGCTTGATATAGAGCTACGAAAAAGGCAATAGACGCCGTATACGCATACGTTAAAAATGGATCGTTGAAATATACTTCAAAGGGCGTAGCATGCGCATTTCTGCCCTCGAGGTGGGGCTCCCAAAGCATAAAGGCAAGTGCGCCGATGCCGATGAGCACAATTGTGATTTGAAGAAATAGTATTGAGATTTTTTCCATACTTTCGGGGTAATTTGAAGTATAACATATTTTTAATACATTTTTTAAAATAATTTGACATTCAGCCATGTTACCAAGTATGATATAGGGGAGTATTTAGCTCAAAGAAGCGTCGTCGAGTTTCTCACAATAATAAACCACACATATTCATATGAATGGAATAATCAAAACCATCACAGATCGAGGATTTGGATTTATCTCTATCGAGGGCGAATCTAAGGATCTCTTCTTCCACTCTAAGGAATTGCAGGGCGTAACTTTTGAAGAACTCAAAGTAGGCGATGCAGTTTCCTTTGAAGTTGCTGATGGCCCAAAAGGCCCAAGCGCTACGAACGTGCAACGTGCATAATTAGTACTGCGTTTGTAAAACAGCCCCGCCTGAAGCGGGGCTGTTTTTGTGGTAGAGCCACGGCTACTAATAAATACCCTAGCTATCGAATATCGATGACGGTAGGGTAGTGGTATGGATTCATCATACACATCTCAGCGTACGAAGCCTTTATATCGGGGCACACAAATTGTGTGGTATATTCTCGGCCTTTTGGAGGTCTTGTTACTATTTCGATTTCTGCTGAAGTTGCTGGGCGCAAACCCTGCTGCGGGCTTTACCAACTTCATCTATGACGTTACGTACCTCTTTGCAGCGCCGTTCTTGAATGTCTTTCGTATTACGCGGATAGAAGGAAGCATTTTTGAATGGACAACGTTACTGGCAATGGCGGTGTATTGGATTGTTGCAATGGGAATAGTGAAGCTACTCTTTATGGGCAAAACAGTCTCAACCCCTGAGGCTGCGGACAAGATGAATGAAGAAGAGGAATAATCCCCTTGCTATATTGGACTATTTGCTGTATTGTTATTGTAATGAGAACAAATTAAGAACATAACTATATATTCTATGAACAACGACACATTTACTCAACAAATTGAGCACATACAGAAAGAATTTAAGGCACTAGGTGGGCAAGTTTCCCAATTGGCGTCCATGTCTACCGAGCGTTTGCAAGAGTACAAAACCGAGGCAATCGGTGAGGCAAAGCACATGGCCGAGGATGTTTCTCGGGAAGCTCAGAAACAGGCGAAGCGTGCTGATGAATACGCGCATACTAACCCGTGGGCTGTGGTTGCTGGAGCTTCTGTTGTCGGATTCCTTATAGGGGCACTGTTCTCCAAGAAAAAATAAATGATCGCGGTTCGAAAAATAGTGTTGGCGCTCGCAGCGTCCAAGATTATAGCTCAGCGGCAACTAGCCCAGCGAGCTCGGAATGTTGGTATTGGTATCGGGCTTTGCATTATTGGCGGATTGTTAGGATTACTTGGAATTGTAGGAGGTATTTTCAGCATCTTTTTCGCACTCGCCAACGTACAAGAGTTTATATACCCGTCCCTTATTGCGGGAGGTATTAGTTTGCTAATAGCACTACTTATCGGAATTGAAGGCAAGAGAATGCTCAAGGGGAAGTAGTACATAACTTGATATATGTTTCAGCTGTATCTTTATAGGTTTACACGCTAAACCTATAAAGATTATTTGACTTTTATAGGTTTATGGCATAAACTTATAAACATGATAGAAGGAAAGGTACGCATAGGGGAAGCAGCGAAGATACTCGGTGTTACGACCCAGACGTTGCGGAATTGGGAAAAGACCGGAAAGCTTCATTCGTATAGGAGTGCGGGTGGGCAGCGCTATTATCAGCTACAAGATCTGCATCGTTTTTTGATTGATATTGAAGCGCTAGGCTGGGCTTGGGCCGTAAGCGCACAACCGCCGAAGATTTCGGACGAATACTACTGTGAGCGGCAGGATCGTTTTACGAGTCGGCTTGAAAAAATGAGCATCGTCTTGCTCCGATCAGTTGGTGAAATTGGACATGACATTATTTCATTGCTTACGCTTGTTGCCGGAGAAATAGGGGATAACTCTTTTGCGCATAATTTTGGAAACTGGCCTGATGTGCCTGGCGTGTTTTTTGCGTATGATCTAGAAAAACGATTGATCATTCTTGCTGATCGGGGGAGGGGTGTTCAGACTACGCTTCTTCATGTTCGACCAAATTTAACTAATGACATCGATGCTCTGCGTGTTGCATTTACTGAAATCGTATCAGGAAGAGATCCAGAAAAGCGTGGTAATGGACTTAAGGTTATTCGTCGTGTTGCGGAGGCAAGCTCCATTGGTTTGTTGTTTCGGTCTGGCTTAGGAGTTGTGCATATCCCTAAAGATCCAGGGCTTATGGATATCTCAATAGGTAAAGAAAATGTGCGGGGAGTGTGTGCGGTTATTACTTTTTAATTTTTTTCATTATGGCGATTATTCAACTTAAAAGATTTGGCACGGTACTTATCTCTCGCCCGGCAGGACTCGAAGCATTTAATGCTATTCGTCCGACTCTTGATCCGGCAGTGCCAATTGAGATTGACTTTGATGGTGTGCTTACGGTTACTCCATCGTGGTTTGATGAATTTCTTACGCAATTGGCTGAATATACGAATGGGAAAGTAGAGCTGCTCCCAACTACTAATGCATCTGTATTAGCTACGTTGCCTGTACTGGGTATTGCTCGAGAAGATGCGGTTGCTGAGATTGTGCGTCGTGCTCTCGCACGCATGTAGATCCTAGTTCTAGGGTTTGTCGCAAAACTTCAGGAAGTAGCAGAGGGGTAGGGAAGTGTTATATACAAAACAGCCCTGCTTATAGCGGGGCTGTTTTTCTGTAGATACTTCTTATTACGATAGATGTGCTGAAACGAGCTTTGTCATTTCAAACATGTTCACTTTATCTTTTCCGCCAAAGACTTTCTTTAAAGCAGCATCTGCAACGATATCTCGCTTGTTTGCAGGATCTTGCAGGTTATTAGACTTAATGTATTCCCACAACTTCTTTACTACTTCTGAACGGGGCATTGGGCCCGTACCAACCACAGCAGCAAGATCTGCGCTGATAGTCATTGGTTTCATGAACGCTGCATTTGCCATATGTTTGTACTTTTAGGATATAAAGTCTTATCTATTGAGTATTCTAACACCAAAAGCCCCCTATAACGCAAGTGCATTAAAAAAATAGGTGTATTATGCATATATGAGTAATCGCACCTGTGTATTCCTATTCCTCTTGTGTGGCATTTGTTTTTTACCGTACATTGCATCTGCGCACCGTTCTGGGTGTCATAATTTGCATACCTGCCCATCGGATACAAGTAACTATGTGTGCGGAGATTTAGGATACCCGTGCAATGGAGCTACGAGCATTGAGCAGATTGATCCGGCGACTATATTCGTTCCTGTTGCAGTAGAGAAAATGTTTACGGATATATTTGGGCGAAAGCCAACAGATGCAGAAAGCGAATATTGGAAAAAGCGGTTTCGCTCTGATAAAAACAGTATCTATAAACTCCGCCCGGCGATGTTGTGGCATAAAAATAAGGCCTTGGCTGCATCAAATGCTGCGGCCATAGTTCTTGCCAAGGTTGATATGGTAAAAAGCATGAACAGTATGTTCGCGTCTGTATATGATGGGCGTACTCCTACGGCATCGGAATACAAGTATTGGATTGCTCGTATAAAAGATAAGCCAACCCCGCCTGCTATGATTGGCGCAATGAACTACCACAAATTGAACAACATAGCGCATTAAAAAAAGAGCCGGCTCGTGGTGAGTCGGCGTTTGGGCTTGTTGGTACTGATTCTACTTGAGTTTTGCCGTATGCTTGTCGAGCCTTTTCAAGACTCGGGCTAACGGGGTTTCGCGAACCGGCGGGGGAGGAGACGTAGGGAGTGCCAGTTTGGCTGGCAACCCATGGGGGGTCCGCGCTTCTCGAACAATCAAATTCTGCATTATGTTCTCCTCTTGTGTAGTGCGCCTGGGGCGCAAGTAGGGGTAGCTGTACCAATGAAAGAGCCTCGGTAGCATATGTCTATGTGATACTTTTGTCAAACCGCCCGTCTGTTTTTTAGTTAGATACTATGATACCGTTTTACGTATGAATATTGTTGGCGAATATAGGGCGAATTTTTTCTCTGCCGATGCTTATCAGGCAGGGGAATTTACGAAAATATCGCTCGATGACTACACGGGCAAATGGGTTGTGCTATTTTTCTACCCGAGAGACTTTACGTTTGTATGCCCAACTGAAATTCGTGAATTTGCAAAGCTTGAGCCAGAATTTGAAAAACTCAACTGCTCAATTCTCGCATGTTCTACCGATAGCATGCACTCACACAAAAACTGGTTTGAAAAAGATTTACCAGAAGTAAAGTATCCCGTGTTGGCAGACACTACGCAAGAAATCGCGCGCTCGTATAGCGTGCTTGATTCTGATGGTGCAGCCCAACGAGGTACCTTTGTTATTGACCCTGAGGGCATTGTGCGTTGGATGATGATTTCTGATAACTCAGTTGGGCGCTCTGTACAAGAGGTATTGCGTGCCGTGCAGGCATTGCAGACAGGGGAACTGTGCCCTGCCGAATGGCACGAGGGCGACGCAACTCTGGGTAAGTAGACTACGCCCGTGGTAGTACCTCTGGGCTGGGTGACGCTACTGGCGCGCAGTACCGAGTAGGCTCGGTACCAGGTAGAAAATATTCTTGCGTTGCGCCTGATCTTGCAGACGTAAGAGAGCCACCGCGGCAGATGTATCGCATGCTAAGGCCATCTGGGACTATAAAATCTTCTTGAGGTGTTTCTGTCATGTACCGTTCCATTAAGTTTTTCCACAACGGAGCTGCGCCTATGGATGCGGGGAGTTTTTGCATTGGCGTATTATCGTTATTTCCAATCCAAACCCCTGTTACAAGATTTGGCGTATACCCAACTGTCCATCCGTCGCGGTAGTCTTGGGATGTTCCTGTTTTAACTGCCGCGGGGCGGGAGATTGTAAGAAGTTTTCCGAATATTTCTGCTCGAGCTTTATTGTCCGCAAGAATAGAAGAGATAATAAAGGCGACTTGTGGATTCAGTGCTTTTTTTGCCTCAGGCTTTGTATATGGAATAGGGCTTCCGTATTTATCTTGGATTTCTTTGATGAGTATTGGTGGGGAATGTGTTCCTTGATTTGCGAATGCTCCATAGGCGGACGTGAGTTCTTGTAAGGATATTTGTTCAGCTCCTAGTGCTGTTGCGAGGTTGTATTGCGCGTCATTGCGCATCGTCGAAATGCCGAGCCTCTTAGCAAGGGAAACTATTTTTGGGATACCTGTTTTAGCTATCGTTTCAACAGCGGGCACATTGAGTGAATTCGCGAGTGCTCGGCGCACAAGTACAGGCCCGCGCCACTTATTGTCGTAGTCTCGTGGTGTATATTGCCCGGCAAATGTTGTGGGAGTGTCGTGCAGGATTGTTGCAGCTGTGATTGTTTTTTCTTCTAGCCCCGCTGCGTACACAATTGGCTTGAATGCAGACCCTGTTTGCCGCGGAGAGACGGCCATATTTTGTTTTCCGTAGTTTTCTTGCCACCAGTTTACGCTACCCACCAGTGTTAACACTTCCCCTGTGCTTGGATTAAGCACAACGGCTGCTCCGTTGCCAGCACCTTTTGTGCGAATAGAGTCCACATACTTCTCAACTTCCGCTTCTGCGTATTTCTGCCATGCAAGGTCGAGGGTAGTGGTTACTTTAAACCCGCGGCGAATGATAACCTCTTCGCCATAGATGCGATCAAGCTCCTGTTTTACCATGAGGGCAAAATGGGGAGCAGTTTCGTTGATGCCGTCTTGTCGTTTTGTAATTATGATCTGTTCTGCCAAGGCTTCCTGGAGTTGCGCAGGGGTGATATATTTTTGTAATTCCATTTGCTCTAACACTAACCGTTGGCGCGCAAGAGGTGGAATTGCTGAGGGTGCAGGCAGAAGCCCTGTCAGAATTGCAGATTCCCCAAGCGTTAATTCGTTTGCTCCTTTATTGAAGTATGTTTGCGCAGCTGCCTCAATTCCGAATACGCCTTCTCCAAAGTATGCAGAATTTGCGTACATCTCCAGTATTTCATCTTTTGAAAATTGACGTTCTATTTTTGCGGCAACAATTACTTCTTGGTACTTTCTCGTTATGCTTTTGCGCGTTGTAAGGAGAGAGTTTTTTACGAGCTGCTGGGTTATGGTAGAACCCCCATGTGTAATACGTTCATTTTTCAGATTTAAATATAATGAACGGGCCATGCCGCGTATAGAGAATCCGATGTGGGAGTAGAACCCTTTGTCTTCTGCGGCGATTATAGCCTGCTTGGTATGAAGGGGGATCTGCGTGATGGGTACAAAGATCCGTGGACGTGCTCGGTTGAAGGCGAAAAATAGCTCCCCATGCCTATCGTAGAGCATGAGGCCGGTATCGTTCCGATTCATGATGATATCTTTACTTGATACGTCGTACTTACGATATGTCCGGATTGATATTGAAAGCAGAATGATGAATATAATCAGGAAACAGATACTCAACCATCGCATACTCCTACTATATGAAATATTCTCGGCTTGTCTACGCTTTTTGGGATGATTTTTGGATGAGATGTAGCACAATGAGGTATGCTGGCCCTGCTGCAATATAAAAAATTTGTAGCATCGTTGGCCCATGAATGATGTCGAGATTCAGCAGTCCAGGAAAGTTGCTCACAAGCCGGATGTTTAGGAGGTGGTATCCGACTGCTTCAAGTGTAAATAACAGTACAAGGTATGCGCACACCAGAAGCAAAAAGTTTCTTTTTCGCACCACGTGTGTTTGTAGGATATATAGGCTTGTGAGTCCGAGTGTCCATAACGTAAGGGGAAATATGTTGATTCTTTCAAATAAGAATATGTTTTCTCCTACGTATTCATACCGATATATCGTAGTCCATATTGCAGATGCGATACCTGCAATCAGAAGAGGGGTTAGAATGCTTTTTTTGTAGCGCAGCAGGGCCAGTAGGAGAAGTGCAAGCGCCACGATGACAATACCCAGCTTTATATCCATTGTGATATAATAGCATTATATGGTTAACGTGATAGTGGTTCTCATATTTCTGGTTAGCGTAATTCTGCTCTTGGGGTATGGGCGAACGTATGTGGTTGAGCGGCAACCTAGGCAAGCGGAATTTATGAAAGGTGTTGCTGGTATGTCTGCACTTGATGGGGATTACAAAGGTGTTGCGCATGGATACTCTGGCACATGGCAAGGGAAGACTATTTTCCAAAGCAAAAAAAGCGGTATTAATCGTTTTTTATACGGTGAAAAACTAGAACAAAAGTACCCGTTTGCACTTTCTTTTCAAAAAGCGCTTCGTGATGCTGATAAAGATGTAATTGTTCTGGATTATAACCAACCGGGTAATCCGTGGTGGCTGAAATATATTGTGGATGAAATGGTGGAAGTTGGACCGCAGCAGTATCTTGGCAAAGTCCACGTACGCATTACGTCTGGCCTTGTATTTACTCTGGGTTACTTCAGTTTGACAAAATAGTGAATACAAAAATCGAGGATGAAATATTTCATCCTCGATTTTGCCACTTTTTACTTTACTTACCGCAGTGAGAACACTCACCCGGACCATATGCTTCTCCTAGCCCCCAGGGGGACATATTTTGGATGACCATAGCTTCATGGCCAGCGGTGTACCACACCGTTACCACGCTACCGCGCTGGATTTCATTCCGTGCTTCGTGACGCATTTCTTCGCTTACGTCAAAGAGTAAGACACCGTTTTTTAGCCATGTGTTGTGGGTTATGCGGAACTTATGCCACGTAGCCACTCCACGACTATCTGTTCCCATCATTTCGATCCGATCTTGATTTACTTCTGTTACAACTCCTTTAAATGCCCACGTTGCTGCATCTGCCGATTGCGTTAATCCTAATGAAAGGGCTAAGGCAAGCGCAAATACTGATAGAATATTGTATGCTTTCATAGTCGTATCACCGCCTTTCTTGTTTTAGTTCCTCTTGTTTCACTATTCCGTGGCGGATTTGCGTATGCAATAGTATATATAGAGATATATGGTTAAAGTGTTTCTTAGTGGAGTTATTATTGTGGCAGGTATTGCGGGGTATATGATGTGGCCCCATGAAGAAGTTACTGTCAAGCCAGCTGCTCAGCCTGTGTTGCCAACACCCTTATTTACGCCTACCCCCTCAGCTACCCCTACGTCTACTCCCAAGCCCACTGCCTTGCCTATCCCACAGCCATATGACGTTCCGTTTACTGCCCAGGCACCTACGGCAAACTGGGGCGATAAGCTGTATCAGAATGCGTGCGAGGAATCATCTATTCTAATGGCAGCGCGTTGGCTTGCAGGAGATACGATTACTCCTCAATACGCGCTTGTAGAAATACGTGTCTTGGCTGATCGAGCAAAGGCGCTATTTGGAAACCATCTTGATGAATCTGCCCGCGATACCGCAACACTCGCACAAGACTATTTGCCCGATGCTTCTGTTGAACTTATTGAACAGGCAGCTAGTAAGGATATTATTAATTCTATTTCATCTGGAAAGGTTGTGCTCGTTCCGTTAAACGGAAAAATGTTAAAGAATCCTTATTACAAACCACCCGGGCCACTTCGGCACATGCTTGTGGTAAAGGGATACGATTCGAATACAAAAGAATTTATCACGAACGATCCGGGAACTCGGGTTGGTAAGGGATACCGATATAACGAAGATGTGCTGTTTGCAGCAATGCACGATTGGGATACGGGCGATAACGCGCAGGTGTACCCTGACAGAAAAGTTGTTATTGCGATTGGGCAATAAAGTTCAGTGTTTCCTGATATAATGGCTTGGTATTATGACATCCCTTCTTATCTCGGCTGACGACATTAAGAAAGAACTTCCTGGGTACTCGCCCGATAGGGCCGAAGAATTTCACTTGGAGTCTGCGAAATTAGCAGATAAAAGATTCGATGAGTATCTCAAGTCTTCTTCTTGTAAAGAGGTTGTTTTGATGTCGGGCGGACCAGCTTCTGGCAAAACAGAATTTGTAACAGAATATTTAATGGACCAAGATGTGCTCATTTTTGATGGGATATTACCTACGATTGAAGGTGCGAAAATTAAACTAGAACGTATTAGGAAGTCGAAAAAGCAAGTCAAGATCTATGCTGTATGGCCCTATGATTTACGGCAGGCATATACAGCTTTTTTGAGCCGAGATAGGCGCTATAGCGATAAGCATTTTTACACAAAGCATGCCAGTGCTCGGAAAACATTATTATGGATTGCTAGCTCCTACCCTGATATTGAAATCAAGCTGTTCAAAAGTGCATATTTGAACAAGGAATTAGGTTTTACTGAAGTGGCATTTGGATTTACTAGTGAGTGTATTGCGTTTTTATCGGAAAATCAGTACAATGAAGATCAGATTATAGATTTAGTTAAAGCATAGCTATGTCAATACAAGAAACACCACTAGAGCGAAGAAACTTGCAAAATCCTCAAATTTTGTCATATGTTCAAGCTATTCAAAAGGGTCAGAAAAGTTATCATATTTTTCCGCGTGAGAGTGGTTGGGTCATCAAGCGCATCGGACAGGATGCCGTACAAACATGCTCTACAAAAGAGGAAGCTATTGAACGGGCAAGGATTATGACGTTACCAGAGAAGTTGGATATATTCATCCATACGATGGACGGTTATATTGAAAAGAGAATATCTTTAGGGGAATAGGGTCAGTGGGTCAACCCACGCTGCAAGTTCTGCTTGGGTTTGAACGTAGCCTTTAATATTTGGCGTGCTTCCTTTTACGATTCCTAGATGCAGATGCTTTCGTTCACCGTCGGTATCTCGACTCCCACTCTCTCCGAGAATTCCAATTTCTTCTCCTGCTGAAACTTTTTTGCCTGCAGCAGGCAAGCTGGTTTGCTTGATATGCCCATAGATTGCAGTCACTTTTTCGTTGTTGATTGTATGTATAATTGCGATAACTCCCCCATATCCGGATGCCCACTTGCTAAATAGTACGGTGCCGTCTGCAATTGCAGTAACTGGAACATCTTCCGATACGTCGCTATATTCAACATCTATCCCGGTATGATAGCCGGTGAACTTTTCTGGCTGTACGGGCGAATTGCTTGGAGCTATATATATACCAAAAGGCTTTTTTGTAACCCGTTGGCGAAATTCAGTAGTAGGGTGGATGAGTGATTGTTTTGGTACTGGTTCTGGCGATTCTTGTTCAATAGGAGTAGATGGCAGACCTGTAGTCTCCTTGTTTTTTGGAGCAAATAGGAGCATGCCGCAGACGATGGTTACTGCAATAAGTCGATACCATCCAAATGCGGAAATGCTGTGGTGTGTTAAATATTTCATCAGCAACCGCACAACTAGTAATGCGGTAATGAATGCAACTACGAATCCTAGAGCAAGCGCTATGGCATCGCCCCCTGTTTGGATGGCGTGGTTGGATTTTGCAAGATCAAACAGTGAGGCGGAGAGGATTGTGGGTACTGCAAGAAAAAAAGAAAACCGTGCCGCATCTTCTCGTTTGTATGACAGCACCATGAGCGCAATAATCACAGCTCCTGCGCGCGAGACTCCGGGAACAATGGCGAGTGCTTGGATTACTCCAACTAATGCCGCTTCTTTGTAGGTGATAGCTGTAATACTTTTTGTAAGAGGACTTTTCCGAATATATTCGAATGCAATAAAGAGAATGCCTACCGCAGCAAACACAATAAGCTGCAATTGCGTATTGTTGAAGAATATATTTTTTATAACGGGGTACAGAAGAAAGCCAATGGCTGCTGTAGGAATAAACGCGACAATAACTTTTTTTAGGATTGAAATGTCTTGTTTAATTGCGTTGATGAATGGAATAAGGACTGCAAGAATTGCACCGGACTGTATTGCGACTGCAAACAGTTTTTGAAACTCCGTTTGCTGTATGCCCAGCAGCTTGCTTGTCCATAGTAAGTGGAACGTCGAAGATACGGGTAAAAATTCTGTTATACCCTCAACAATGCCGAGTGTCAGTATTTCGCTGATTGTCATTTCCGATTCGGAGTTTTCTCTTCCAGCATTTCTCTCATTTCGAGCAAGTCGTCAAACAGCGACAGAAAATCATCTTCGAATGCTTGCAAGAAGCTTGCTCGTGGGCCCATGATCGTCATTTTTGAAAGAAAGCGATAGTAGGTGTCGTTAAACTTCCCTCGCATTTGTTGCATGTACGCATCGTACTGGTGCATGGGGTCATCGCGGGTAATGAGTTCGTTAATGTAGTACGACTCATTGTTTGTGTATTCCGGAGAAGACAGTGTTACAAACGATGCGGGGGAAAGGGGTACTTTTTTCTTTCGTCTTGTTGGCATGCCGCTATGGTAGCATACTTTATATATGGATGAGAAACATGAAATAGTGGCTTTTGGGGGCGGTTGTTTTTGGTGTACAGAAGCTGTTTTTTCTGAGTTGCGCGGGGTTGCCTCTGTGATGCCCGGATATACGGGCGGCCTCAGTAAAAATCCAACATACGACCAAGTATGTTCCGGAACAAGCGGCCATGCAGAGGTTATCAAAATAGAATTTGACCCTTCTCAAATCACGTTTAATGATTTACTAACGGTATTTTTTGCAACGCATGAACCGACTACCTTGAACCGGCAGGGGAATGATGTGGGTACGCAATACCGCTCGAGTATCTTTTATACAACCGAGCAGCAAGAACACGAAGTAGAGAAATTCATCGCGGATCTGAATGAGGGTGCTTCAGCACGTGTTGTAACAGAGATTGCTTCACTGGGCGAGTTTTATCCGGCAGAGGAATGGCATCGGGAATATTATTTTAAAAACTCCGATCAGCCATATTGCCAATTAGTAATAAGCCCGAAGCTAGAGAGGTTGCAGGCGAAATATTCGCAGTTGCTTAAATCATCACAATCCTTATGAAGCAATTTTTCAGTATGCTCGTATTGTCTGTCGCTATTCTTATAACGGCGTCACCTGCGTATGCGCAAGATGAGATAAAGCCTGATGCATTTTACCGTGCACGGGTTACAAAGATTGTAGAAGAAAAGCAAGAGGATACGTTGAGCATTGCACAGGCAGCTGCATTTTCCCAGCGGTTGGAGATTGAACTCGTTACTGGCCCGAATAAGGGCCAGATGGCAGAAGTTGCGTATGGTGCTTTTAGGGAGAATCAGAAGCTGAAGGTGGGTGAGCAGGTTGTCGTCATTGCGCCGAATGGTTCTGATAATAAGGACCAGTTATATATCTTTGATCGGTATCGGATACAGTCGCTTGCCATAATGGCGGGAATATTTTTCTTATTAACTATTTTCTTGGCGGGTCGTCGGGGCGCCACGTCATTAGTTGGTCTTGCGTTCAGTATCGCTGTTTTAATGGGCTTTATTATTCCACGGATTTTATCTGGCGGTAATCCTCTAGGCGTTGTTCTTATCGGTTCTGTTGCTATTGCTACCGTGTCTATTTACATCGCTCATGGCTTCAATCGTCGCACGTCTGTTGCGGTAGGAGGTACGCTTATCTCGATTTGCATTGCAATTGGAACGTCTCTCTTATTTGTGTGGATGGGGAAGTTGTTTGGGTTTGGGTCGGAAGAGACATTGTATTTACAAACAGCAGGAATTGGGAACATTAACCTGCAGGGCTTACTCTTGGGTGGGATTATTATTGGTGCGTTAGGTGTACTTGATGACATTACGACGGCGCAGGCTGCAGCTGTTGCAGAAATTGCAGATGCGAATCCTGCACTATCACCCGCGGAGCTATTTCGCAGAGGACTATCGGTAGGTAAAGAGCACATCACTTCGCTTGTAAATACGCTTGTTCTCGCATATGCAGGTGCCTCGTTTCCGGCACTATTACTGTTTGTTATCTATGAGCGGCCATGGTGGGTAGTTGCAAACACGGAGGTTATCGCGGAGGAGATTGTGCGTACGCTGGTGGGAAGTATTGCGCTGATGTGCGCGGTGCCTATTACGACGGCGATTGCAGCTCGAGTGTTTGGAAAGAATAAACGATAGTATCCCTTCCCCAATCTTACTTGCAACTTAGTTGCATGTGTGTATACTGCAGATATGCAGTTAGATTTTACTGCCCAATTACGGGAAAAAAGGACTCGGGTTACCCCGTCCCGTCTTGCCGTGTTGTCTCTTTTAGAGAAAGAAAAGCGGCCGCTTTCAGTTGAAAAGATTATTACTGCTATTGGTGAGGATGCAATTGATTACGTTACTGTCTACCGAACCGTGACGTTGCTCAAAGAGCTCGGTCTTATTCGCCAGATCGATTTTCATCATGGGCATGCGCACTACGAGCTGGCATCACTTGGCGATCATCACCATGTGGTGTGCGTGAAGTGCGACAAAGTTGCAGAGGTTGCGCGTTGTAATGCAAAGCGCATGGAGCAGGAAATTTTGAAGGAGAGCGGGTTCAGTACGATTACTGATCATTCATTAGAGTTTTTTGGAATTTGTAGAAACTGTTCAATATGATAATTAACATTAATGTCATGCTGGACTTGATCCGGCATCCACGTGGATGCCGGCTCGGTGGCCGGAATGACGGATATAATCTATGAAAAAATACGCACATATTATTACGCTTATAGGTATCGTTTTGGTTTTTGCTGGATATGTCATGCGTGAGCGTGCCAATGATGTGCCAGTTGATACGAATCGCACTCGTGTAACTGCGTCGTTTTATCCACTTGCGCATTTTGCTCAGCAGGTAGGGGGCGACTTGGTTTCTGTTACGAATATGACCCCTTCCGGGAGCGAGCCGCACGACTTTGACCCATCTCCGCGGGATGTTGCTGAACTTACCAGTTCAAAGCTATTTATATATAACGGGGGAGGGCTTGAGCCGTGGGTTCCTCGCGTATTGCCTGATTTACAAAAAGCACAGATTGCTATTGTGAATGCAACCCAAGGGCTCGATTTGCTTACTGGAGAAGAACACGAGGGAGAAGAGGGGGCTGAGGACGAACATGAAGGCGAAGAACTTGATCCGCATGTTTGGTTATCTCCCAAGCTTGCGCAGCAGCAAGTGCGTGCAATAGAAAAAGGTTTGATAGCGGCAGATGTATCAAATGCCGCAGTGTATACAACGAATGCGGATGCGTATATTACAGAGCTTGAAGCTCTGGATGCCGATTTCAAGTTGGGCACCGCACAATGCAATCGTCGTGAACTTGTAACAAGCCACGCTGCTTTTGCATACCTTGCAAAAAGGTACGGATTAACGATGGTTCCGATTGC
The DNA here is from genome assembly GCA_001817055.1 of Candidatus Andersenbacteria bacterium RIFCSPHIGHO2_02_FULL_45_11. Lineage (GTDB taxonomy): Bacteria > Patescibacteriota > Andersenbacteria > UBA10190 > UBA10190 > HO2-45-11b. The sequence continues at coordinate 19,391 of MHHP01000033.1, read as the reverse complement.
TGGATTATCGCCCGATGAAGAACCATCCCCTGCACGGCTCGCAGAAATTTCGAATTTTGTGCGTGAGCATGGTGTTACTCATATATTTTTTGAAACGCTTGTGAGCCCGGCGCTTTCCCAAACGATTGCACACGAGACCGGTGCCAAGACGCTCACGCTGCATACGTTAGAAGGGTTAACTGATGAAGAGGTGTCTCAAGGCAAGTCGTACATTTCTGTGCAGCGTGAAAACCTTGCTGCAATTCGCACAGCACTCGACTGCATATGAACACGAACGATTTGGTAACACTACAAAACGTTTCGTATTCGTACGGTACTGCAACGGTTGTTGATGGCGTTTCTCTTACCATCTCTCGTGGAAATGTGATTGGGCTAATTGGAGCGAATGGTTCAGGTAAAACTACTCTGTTGAAGCTTATTGTAGGGCTTCTAGAGCCCACCACGGGAAAGATTGTGCGAGATGCAAGAATAGGATATGTTCCGCAAAAGATTGTGCAAACAGGATTTGAGTTTCCGCTTACTGCGCAAGAAGTAGTGTTGCAGGGCAGGGTGGCAGCGCGCGGAATGCTTCGCCCTCTGAAGCCATTTGATATACGTGTTGCGCATGAGTGTTTGGACGCAGTAGGAATGGCGCGTTCGGGCAAGCGCCTGGTGCGGGAACTTTCTGGCGGGCAGCAACAGCGAGTGTTTATTGCACGCGCACTTGCAGAAAAGCCAGATTTGCTGATTTTGGATGAGCCAACGGTTGGTGTAGATGAGGAGGCTCAGGAAGAATTTTACGACTTGCTTGCAAAGCTTCGCCGGATGCACAATCTTACAATCTTGATTGTATCGCACGATATTGATGTGATATTACGAGAAGTTGATACCGTATTTGTAATGGACAAGAAAATTGTATTTACAGGTACTCCTGAAGAGTTGAATCGAAGTCGTACACAGTTTATTCGCCATCATCACTAACCTATGCTTGAGATTTTTGAATATTCGTTTATGGTCCGTGCATTTGCAGCCGGAGCAGTGATCGGTATTTTGGCGCCCCTTATTGGTTCATTTTTGGTTGCGCGCAGATATTCTCTTATTGCAGACAGTCTGTCGCATGTGTCTCTTGCCGGAGTTGCAATTGGGCTATTAACAGGCATATATCCAGTATATACAGCGATTGCAGCATCTGTAGTGGCAGCAATTATTATTGAGCGTTTGCGTGCAAGCAAGCGCGTATCGGGCGATTCCGCGCTCGCAATATTTTTATCTGCCGGGCTCGCGGTTGCTATTACGCTCTTAGGGCTTGCGGGTGGATTTACGGTAGATCTGTTCTCGTATTTATTCGGAAGTATTACTACGGTCCGTGAAGTTGATGTGCTGCACATTGGAATATTAGGTATTGTTGTAGGCGGAGCGATTGCGCTGCTCTATAAAGAATTGGTGTTTGTATC
>MHHP01000033.1:17412-17950 GCA_001817055.1 Candidatus Andersenbacteria bacterium RIFCSPHIGHO2_02_FULL_45_11 | reverse complement strand
GAGTGGCATACCTGCAAAAGCACTCAACACTGTGCTTGTTGTTTTAACGGCAGTTACTGTTGCGCTTTCGATGCGGATAGTAGGTGCGCTCTTAGTAGGTGCGCTGATGGTAATACCCGTAGTTGCAGCAATGCAGATTGCGAAAAGTTTTAAGGCAACGATTTGGTATGCAATTGCGATTGGACTAGCATCTGTCATTTCCGGATTATTCGCGGCGTATTACCTAGACATTCCCGCCGGGGGAGCAGTTGTGTTGGCATCACTCGCACTCCTTGGAATTTCGATGGTGAAGAAATGACAAAGAAAAAAGTCTCTTCCATGAGACTTTGTATTCGACGTGATTTTTCGACTTGGGAATTACTGGCGGAGTTAGGCGGCGGGGCTCATTAGGCGTGGGTGAGTTGTTGGCCTGCAAGTTGCTGTTCGACATACTCACAGATGTCGCCAACTGTTCTAAATGTTGCGATCAACATTCGTTTCACACCTTTTTCTTGAGGCTGCGGAATACCAAACTGTTGCTCAAGCCGACAGATGATAT
>MHHP01000033.1:277-17340 GCA_001817055.1 Candidatus Andersenbacteria bacterium RIFCSPHIGHO2_02_FULL_45_11 | reverse complement strand
CGCTTAAAGATTCCTTTACCGCACTACTGACGGCTTTCAAAACTTCTTGGCGATCCATCTTCTGGCAAATCATTTCATTAGCCCTCCTATTCCCACTATGTGTAAAGAACGTTTTGTTACGATGGCCTTCCCAGTAAGACCATGTTTACTATAGGATATATTATGTCCTATGTCAAAATTATTTACGTATACACATAAAGTGAGTAAGCGATCGCGAGGCGTTCGCCTTGCGGTGCACGGCGACGGCACGGTTGTTGTTACAGCGCCGCGCTGGATTGGCAAGCGCATGGTTCAACGGTTTGTAGTGGAAAAGTCTGATTGGATTCTCGATAAGTTACGGCGCGTGAGCACTCGACCAAAAAAGATACTGGATACGAGAAGCCGTTCAGAGTATCTGGAACATAAAGAGCGGGCTCGGATTCTTGTTGCGCGGCGGCTTGAATATTTTAATGCGCAGTATGGTTTTGCGTATAAAAGAATCTCAATACGAAATCAAAAAACAAGATGGGGGAGCTGTTCGAAGCAGGGCAACTTAAGCTTTCATTATAAGATTGCATTTTTACCCGAAAACCTCGCGGACTATATCGTTGTGCATGAATTGTGCCACCTCAAAGAAATGAATCATTCGAAGCAATTTTGGGATTTAGTTGCGCGAGCGTTGCCAGATCATAAAGAGAGACGCAAACAGATACGATCTTTGTAAGGGGTGTATAGTGATACTATGAATGAATTTGTTGATGAGTTTAAGAAATTTGCTCTTCGTGGGAATGCGATAGACCTTGCGGTGGGTGTTGTGATTGGTGCCGCATTTACCGGTATTACGAATTCATTAGTTACGAATATTATTACGCCTTTAATGGGCCTGTTAATGGGCGACATTGATTTTACGCATTTGGTAATTCCACTTCGCGGAAATGTGGTATTGCAGTATGGCGTATTCGTACAATCTGTAATTGCGTTTTTAATCACAGCAGTTGTGTTGTTTGTGTTTGTAAAGGGAATGAACCGGGTAGCGCATTTGGCACATTTGGAGCGGAATAAGAAAAATACTCCTACTGCTACCAAAAGCCCTGAGCTTGTGGTGCTGGAAGAGATTCGTGATTCGATTAAAAAATAACCCCGCAAAGACGTTTCGCGTCTGCGGGGTGTTAGGGGTTCAAGAAAAGTTGAAGGGGGGTTAGTGGGCGACAGGGAGGCCGGGCTTATGTCGCAATGCTTCTAGGGCTTCGTTGAGAATTGCTTCATTTGTTCGCCTGCGGTGGTCGGTGTCGAGGAAAAGATTGAATCTTCCAGAGCGTCTGGCCGTCATCTCTTCCTCTTCAGCAGTTGCCAGTCGATCCTCGATTAGCCGACTGAGTTCTTCGCGGCTAATAATTGGGCTGTCTGGGCGGTGCTTCAAGTTATGCCGAAGGGTTTCCATAGAAGCAAAGCAGAAGATTGAGAATACTCGTCCGGGTGCGAACGCACGAAGATTGCAAACGGTATCGTGCGTCACATGGATGAGCCATGGGTATGGGGTGGACTTGCTGCGTTCGAGGTCGCTTTGAAGCGTTCCGTACAGATTATCCTTATATTCCTTGACCCATGCAAACTCATTGTTTTGACGTCGCCGCTCAAATTCCTCTCTGCTCATGTGTCGGTATTCACGATCTTGATTCTGTCTGAGCAGGCGGGTTGTGTTTGTCTCCAATTCGCCGAAGGCGAAACTACTGGAGGCAGCCCAATCGAGGAGTTTGTTGACGAGGTAGTTTTTGCCAACTCCAGATGCGCCACTAAACGAAATGTACTGAATCTCTTTGTGAATGAGGCGTGATGCGGTTGGATGGGTTTGATGGTGTTCTCTGGTCGGAAGGGCTTCAAGAACAGCGCTCATGCTTTGGCACTCCTTTTTAACTTTCTTGGGGGTGAAACGAACAAACCGAAAATTAACCGAAGTTGTCAGTATAGGCTGACAAAGCAAAAAGTCAAGAGAGGAAAAATTACATTTACTCGGCGCCTAACCTCCCCTAACCCCTCCTTCGTAAGGAGGGGAATACGACGTCGTCGACCCCTTCTCCTTACGAAGGAGAAGGATGGGATGAGGTTAGCAGGCTATTTCCCGTCATTGGGGCTGGTTTTGTAATTTCCAATAGCTCTAATATTGTAGGCGCAACATCGGCCAATGTTCCTTCGTGTAGCGTCTTGTTTTCTATAGTGAGTAACCCTGGTACCAGGTTTGTTGTGTGGGCAGTGTGTTTTTCGCCCGTTATAGGGTCAATATTGAGTTCTGCGTTTCCATGGTCGGAAGTTATGAATACGGCGCCGTGTAATTGGAGTGTTTTTTCAACTACGCGCTTGAGTTGCGTGTCTACTTCTTCTACGGCTTCAATAATAGCAGGTACGTTGGCGGTGTGGCCTACCATATCTGCGTTTGCAAAGTTGATAAATATAAACTCAACTCCTTGTTCTAATTGTTCAATTGCCTTAGCTGCAATCCCTTCTGCGCGCATTTTGGGTGCTAAATCATGAGTTGGAACATCTTTGCGGCTTTGCACCATAATAAACTCTTCCTTTTCATGTGGTTTTTCTCGTCCGCCGTTTAAGAAATAGGTTGCATGCGGATACTTTTCTGTTTCTGCAATATGTGCTTGTTTCATTCCCGCGAGCGATACTTGTTCTGCAAGCGTTGTCTCAATTTCATCTGGGCCGAATGCGACAATAGCGCCAGTGTCTTTTTCGTATTGTGTAAGCGTTACAAAGCAGAGATTCTTTTCTTCTGCTTGTTCCATCATCTTTTTAGATAACATACGGGCACGGTCTGCACGGAAGTTGAAGAAAAATACGCCGTCATTTTGGGAAATTGGATATCCTTTTCCGTTGTCATCTAAGAATACAAGCGGCTCTGCGTGCTCATCTAATATGCCGTCTTTGTAGAGCGTTGCCATAACCTGGGATGGCTTTTGTGCGGTACATACTTTCCCCTTACATTCGAACAGTGCAGCTTCTGCTTTTGCTAAGCGGTCCCAGTTATTATCGCGGTCCATTGCGTAAAATCTGCCAGATACAGTTGCGATATGTCCAATATCAAGGCCGGTATCATCCAGCACATCTTCTAGCTCTTTGAGATACTCCGCAGCACTCTGTGGGGGAGTGTCGCGTCCATCCGTAAATGCATGGACGACAATTTTTGTAACGCCTGCTTTTTTTGCTGCACGTATAAAGGCAAAGAGGTGGTCGTGATGGCTATGAACTCCGCCAGAGGATACGAGGCCCTGGATGTGCAAAACAGAATTGTTTTGCTGCACGTGTTCGAAGAGTTTTGTAAATGCGGGGTTCGTATCAAATTCGCCAGATGCAATTGCGTTGTTAATACGAACTAAATCCGTTGCAATTACTTTGCCGGAGCCTATCGTCATGTGTCCGATTTCGCTGTTGCCCATTTGCCCTGCAGGCAAGCCCACCGGCTCTTCGCTGGCATGTAATACAGTATGAGGATACGTATTCCACAAATAATCCCAAAAGGGAGTTTTTGCTGCTGCAATTGCGTTATCTTTTCCGCTCTCGCTATAGCCCCACCCATCGAGGACTATAAGAACAACTGGCTTCATACTATTTTTTCTCGTGTCCTTTGGAATCAAACATCGCAGCTTGTTCCAACTCTTCTTCTATGCGAAGCAGTTCGTTATACTTTGCAACCCGGTCTGTACGAGACAATGATCCGGTCTTGATCTGTCCGGTTGCAAGCCCTACTGCCAAGTGGGAGATGGTAGTGTCTTCCGTCTCTCCAGAACGGTGAGATACAATTGCATTCCATTTGTTTTCTGCGGCAAGGTTGATAGCGTTAATGGTTTCTGTGAGTGTTCCAATCTGGTTGAGTTTCACGAGGATGGCGTTTCCAGCTTTTTGGTCGATTGCCTTTTGAAGGAAGTCTGTGTTGGTAACTAATAGGTCATCTCCAACTAGTTGAACTTTGTGCCCTAGCTCTGATGTAAGCTTTTGCCAGCCTTCCCAGTCATGCTCTGCAAGGCCGTCTTCAATAGATACGATCGGGAAATCTTCTACGAGTTTTTTATACCACTGCACCATCTCTTCGCTTGTCAGTGACTTATTCTCTGTCTTTAAGTGATACTTCCCATCTTCGTGTAGTTCCGATGCGGCAACATCCAGTGCGAGCACAACATCTTCTCCAAGCTTATACCCTGCTTTTTCAGTTGCTTCAGCAATTAAGGCGAGCGCTTCTGCATTTCCATCTTTCACATTCGGAGCATATCCGCCTTCGTCTCCTACCGTTGTTGCGTAGCCTTTCTCTTTAAGTACTTTGCCGAGCTGTTGGAAAATCTCTGCCCCTATTTGAATTGCGTGGGAGAACGTCTGTGCACCTACGGGCATGATCATGAATTCCTGAATATCAGTAGAGCCGGCAGCGTGCTTTCCGCCGTTTATGATGTTCATCATAGGAAGAGGCAGTGTGTGGTTCTTTCCGCCTGCAAGCTTCAGTAGATATGCGTAGAGGGGCATGCCTTGGGATGCCGCAGCTGCCTTTGCAGTTGCAAGTGATACGGCGAGAATTGCATTTGCCCCTAAGCGTCCCTTATTGGGAGTTCCGTCCAAATCAATCATTGCCTGGTCGATTGCTTTCTGGTCGGTAGCATCGTGCCCGATGAGTGCTTTTGCGATTTCTTCATTAATGTTTGCAACAGCGTTCAGTACGCCCTTTCCTCCATGACGCTTTTCATCTGCATCACGCAGTTCATGTGCTTCATATGTTCCGGTCGAAGCGCCAGAAGGCACAGCGGCGCGGCCCATCGTACCGTCTTCGAGCTTAACATCTGCCTCTACGGTTGGGTTGCCTCGTGAATCTAAAATCTCTCTACCTTTGATTGATGTGATTTTCATAGGAACTAAGTATATACAACGTGAGCTGTAAGTAAACTGTCGAAATTTTTGGACATAGTAAGCGTATTTCCTCCCCTCATATGAGGGGAGGAACCTGCCTGTGGGACAGGCAGGGGTGGGGTCGTACGTGCGCAAGGTATACACTTATATGAATGCCGTATGTATATACGCGAAAAGACATTCAAGAAATCAGAAGCACACTTCGTAAACGCATGACTGTTCCCGAATTGGTATTTTGGACTGCGGTACGAGATCGGAAGCTTAAAGGATATAAATTCAGGCGACAATATAGCGTAGGAAGATATGTTGTTGATTTCTATTGTTCTCAAGCAAGATTGGGCATTGAGATTGATGGAGAGTCACATTTTGTTGATGATCAAAAAGAGTATGACAATGTAAGAGGAGAATATATATCTGCACTTGGTATCAAGGTCTTGCGGTATACAAACGAAGAGATTATGAAGAATCTGAATGGGGTGCTACAGGATATTGGTACACACTTACCATAGCTACCCCCTCTCGCTCCCCCTCATACGAGGGGGAGAAATACTCGGCGCGCTTATCTAAAAATGTAATCCAGAATCATTCCAGAAATATCTTCGCCTTTACCGACAAACGGAAAGTGGTGAATGTCTACCCCCGGAGAATCGTTTGTTTCCAGTACGCATACGTTTTTTGCAGAAACGTCGCTTGAAGTGATATCTTTGCATAGTATATCAACGCCGGTTATCTCTAGTTTGGCGATCTGCGCAATTTGAATTGCAAGTTTTTTAATATTTGGATGCACGATGTGTGTTACATCGATGGCGCGCCCGCCCGTGCTAACGTTTGCGTTCCATCGTACTGTTACTTTTTGGTTCTTCTTCGGAACAGAATTGAGCGTCATGGTATTTCTGTGGAGGCGTCTAGCTGTTTCGGTATCCATGGGTATGGGGCAGAGCGGTAAATCGTACTTTATAGTTGAGCGCCACTCGTTGTTAAATGTTGCAATGAGCTTGCGAACTGTTTTTACTCCGTCGCCGATGACGTACGCCGGTTCACGTTGTAGTACCGATACTACCTTGTCGCCGATTACGAATAGGCGCAGATCTTTTCCAGAGAAATACTCTTCTACTAAAATCAACTTTCTTTTGTTGTGTTTCTTCACGTAATCAAACGCCCGGCGAGCTGCGCGGCGCAGCTCGTCTTCGTTGATAATATTCATGGATGATCCGTTCGCATGCGATGCGGAAATTGGTTTTACAACGAGCGGGAAGCGAAGCGAGCTTGCGGAAACTTTTTGCCATTGTGATGCAAGGCGTAATCGTATGGTTTTAGGTACGGGGATGCCGTGCTGTTTGAGCAGTTTTCGTAAAAAGTATTTGTTGCATGAAAGGGCTGATGCAACCATATTATTGCATGGGAAGCTGGTCCCTTTGAAGAAGTGGGATGTTGTTGTATTGGAAACAGAGAATGCGCGTTCGGGCAGGAAGTGGCATTTTAGGCCCTTTTCTCGTGCAGCGTTAATAAGCAGCGATGTTGAAATCGAAAATTTGTTTACCCGTATTTTTTCCAATTCTTGAGCTGATATCATGGATAAACCAACTATACAATATTTGGCATATATTGTCTAGTTCTGATAGAATTATGGGGTGGCACCTAACCAATCACCTTGGCTTGCACAGCTCAACCGTACGCGGCCCGTAACGGCATTGTCGGACAACATTGCAACTGATGTTGCGATTGTTGGCGGTGGCATTGCAGGTATTATGACTGCCTATTTTATTCTTCGAGACACAGACAAGAAGGTTGTGATACTTGAAGCAGATAAAGTTGCACACGGCGCAACAGGGCACAATGCAGGACAGATAACCAGTTACTTTGAGCGTCCGCTTTCTACGCTTGTAGAGCAGTTTGGTCTTGATATGGCCACGCGTGGCCAGGAGGCTATTGAATCTGGATGGGCACTGCTTGATACCGTTCATGAGGAAGCAAATCTTACAACTAATATGTACCGGTTTACCGGCCATGCGGGAGTCACAACACTCGAGCAGCTGCTCGTTCACTTGGAGAATAACTGGTGTAGATCAGAAAGTCGTCGACTGGACTTAGAAAGCATCTTGGTTGCCGAAGAAGCATCGTACTTGAAACAAATTCCTGCAAAATATGTGAACCTATACGCAACGCTACCGCATCGTGATATTTTAGCGCTCATGGAAACCAGGAATACTGCATATACTGCAGTTGTTTCGTATCAAAAAGGATGTACGAATAGCGCGCTGCTTGCAGAAGAGCTTGCAGGGTATATGCTCGCGATGTACAAAGACCGGTTTGTGCTCTATGAAGGCAGTCCTGTTTCAAATGTCGTACTTGGGGAGCATGAAGGTGTACTGCATTCGCTTAAGCATACCGTTACCGCTCAGAGGGTTATTCTGTGCACGAATGGGTTTGAGAACTTTACGATTACGAACGAACATGGACGAGATATTAATGGGGGGTTTCATCATGCGGTGCAGGGAACAGTAGGTTATATGGCAGGGTATGTAGAACCATTGAACCGCGACCCTGTCGCAATCAGCTACTTTCCAAAATCCATAGCTTATGATGATGAACCGTACTACTACTTAACTCGGCGTCCGCACGATGTAGGTGACCTGCCTGCCGGCAGGCAGGAAACTCATCAGCACAACTTAGTGTGTATTGGTGGCCCAGAAAAGAAATTAGACGATGCCGCTATCTATTCTCGAGAAGAAATATATGAGGAAAGTATTCGGGATGAGATTGATATGTTTTTACATGCAAACTATGAACACGCAGCAGATCAGCACACGCAGTATGCGTTCTTATGGCATGGACTCATGGGATATACTACAAGTGGAGTTCGACTTATTGGCCCAGAACCGCTTAACTCGGTGTTGATGTATAACCTGGGGTGTAACGGGGTTGGAATATTGCCCTCTATTTATGGAGGGAAGAGGATTAGTGAGATTGTCGCTGGAAAAGAAGTAGAACCTTCCATGTTTGATCCAAAAGAGAGTACGATGGATGTATGAAGAGCGATACTGAACTTGATCCAGAGCTACGTCATGTAGCTCGAGAAAAAGGAACAGAAGCCCCGTTTACGGGAAAGTATGTAGATGAACATACGAAGGGAACGTACATGTGTGCGGTGTGTGGCAATGAGCTATTTTCTTCCGATACGAAGTTTGATTCTGGAACCGGATGGCCGAGTTTTACGGAGCCAAAGAATCTCGAGAATGTTGAACTCAAGGAAGACATTGATCTTGGTATGCTTCGGACTGAAGTTGTCTGTAAAAACTGCGGTGCGCATTTAGGACACGTATTTGATGACGGTCCTGCCGACAAGGGCGGTAAACGCTACTGTATTAATTCCGTGTGCTTGGATCTCAAAGAGGAGTAAGTGATTTCTCCCCCTTGGATAAGGGGGAGCGAGAGGGGGTGCGCTACGTACTGACCCCACCCCGCCTCCCCTCATATGAGGGGAGGAAATACCTGCTATAGTAAATCTATGCGCAAACTATTTGGAATAATAAGTCTCATTGTAACAATCTTGGCAATATTTTGGATTTGCACGTTTAAAATCCTGGATCGTGATTTTTGGTGGCATGTAAAGGCAGGGGAGATTATGTGGAATATGGGAGAGCTTATCAAAACCGACCCGTTCGCTCATACCCGTGTTGATCAGCCGTATCTTTCTTCGCACCAATGGCTGGCACAGATTGTGATGTATGGGGTGTGGCAAGCGGGCGGGCCCGTGCTGCAAACACTGTTTCGGGGTGCACTTGTCGCAACTGCATTTACGCTGTTGCTTTTGATTGACCGTAAACGTATGTGGCCGAACTTTTTTGTTATCCTTATTGCGGCGTATTTCAATAGGCCCAGCTTTATGGATCGGCCACAGTTATTTAGTTTTGTATTCTTCTGTGCGTTTTTATTTGCGGCAACGTATTACTTGAGGCGATCGGAGAAGAGTGATGCGCAGGATGCGCGCTGGCGGTATTGGCTGTTTGGTATTCTTATAGCTCTTCAAATTTTATGGGTGAACATGCACGGTGCTGCTGCAACGTATGGGATTATTGTTATTGCTGCCTTGTGCGGTGAACGTGGCATTGGGTGGCTGAAAAGTGCAGATAAAGAATCTCGCGTGCGTATGCTTCGTGAATTAAAGTACCTGGGAATTTTAGGCATTAGCCTTATTAGCAGTGCGCTTATTTCTCCAAACGGCTTTCATACGATTCGTGATGTGTTTGTATATACCAACGATCAAACATTGGGGATTGTTCGGGAATGGCAACCACGTGGGCTTGAGGGGTATATGAAAGAGATTGCGCCGTTTGTATTTCTTGCAGTAGTGGCTGTATTTATTGGGAAGCGGCACCTTGCCTTTAGTGTCACGCTTATTGGTGTGATGGGATATCTATCCACCCAGTCATATCGGCATGGGATGTTCTTTATTTTCTGCGCTCTTGCGATTGCGATACATCAATTTGGAGGCAGTGCGTTGTATCGCACATGGGTTGCTCGAGCGTTTGCAAAGCCGCGTCTGACAGGTATTGGCTCAGTGATTCTTTTGGCAGTGCTTTTCTGGTATGCCCGATACCACAACATTAATATTATTCAGCGAGAAGGATACAGCGGGTACGGAACCGCAGCGGCAGCAGAGGGTGCGTATGATTTCATACAAGCTAACAATATTCAAGGCAAGATGTTTAACACGTACGCAATCGGCGACTATTTACTGTATCGGGGGTATCCGGATCGTAAGGTATTTGTAGATGGGCGGAACATTGATTACGGATACGATTTTTTACGTGAAGCAACAAAGGCAGGGTTTTATTCTGAAACGTGGTCTGAGATAGAGAAAAAACATGGACTTACCTATGCGATTATCGAATATCCGTTAGCGCCGGGCGCATCTCCTGAAAATGATTTGCCATACGTTGTTCATCTTTCTGAAAACAAAGACTGGGTACTTGTATATATTGATGACAAGATTGCTGTATACGTCAAAGATATTCCGGAGAACAAAAAATTGATTGCGCAGTATGGATACAAGATTATTACCGCAAAGGGCCTAGAATTCGGTAGTGTATTTGATGGGCTTAAAGAAGACGATATTGCAAAAGCAGAGAAAGAATTAGAGCGTGCTGCCACAAGTACCACTAAAGGCATCAAGGCGAAACTGCTCTTAGCGCATCATTACGCAGAGGCTAAAAAGTTTGAAGAAGCAGCGAAGTTTGCAAACGCAGCAGCCCAGGCACAGTCGTATCGGCCCGAGGTATATGAGGCATTGGGAGTTGTTGCTGCTGGAATGCAGCAATGGGGTCAGGCCGGTGCGTTTCTAGAAGAGTCTATTGCAAAAACCGGTGGGGTTGGGCTACCTATTAACTACAGTTATATAGCAGATATTTTCGCAAATGCTGGCGATGTGGCAAAATCAAGCTACTATAGACAAAAAGCAAAATAACCATATACACCATGCCATTACGACGCCCTCCACGAACAGATGCAGACTACAATGAATATGTGAAAGATTTTTATAAAAAAATCGAAGACTACGATTGGAATAAAATTACGGATACAAAGACGGGATTAGAATCTATCTTGCATCGTGCTCGTGAAAAAAAGATGATCAAGCTAATAACGCAATGGGGGACGGGCGATGCATACCTTGATGTGGGCTGCGGCACCGGGCTTATACTACGCCATTTGCCGAAGGGTTCTGTTGGTATTGATTTAAATCCGCGGCATTTGGAACGTGCAAAAAAGTATGTGCCTGATGCAACGCTTGTGCTAGGCGATGCAGAGAAGCTGGAATTTCCTGACAGTTCATTTTCGACTGTTATTTGCACAGAAGTGCTCGAACATCTGGTGCATCCGCAAAAGGCTCTTGCAGAAATCCGGCGCGTACTGAAACCCGGAGGGCGTCTTATTGGCTCAACGCCACATCATGCTCTTATTTGGAAATTGAGATGGTTGTCTTCTACGCATTACCATAACGAGCCGTTTCATAACGAGTTTGAAGAAGATGAGCTGCGAGCGTTATTTGCTGGTTGGGATATTAAATTGCTCAAATTGGGAGTATTTCGTGGAATTTTCTTTTTTGTGGTAGAAAAGAACTAGTATGAAACATCAATCTCTTGTGTGGGCGGGTATCGGCATTGCTCTGCTTGGCATACTTGCTGCGTGGTATTACCCGCGAGTAGACCAGTTTTCTGATATTTTCTTTTACGAAAAAATATCTTCCGATGTTGCCAGTGTTCGTGGTGGTTCTGCGCCAGGGGAGGCAAGCGCGTGGTACCCGCCATTCGCTGCAGCTGTTTTTTATGGAATCGGACGGATACCGTCGCTTTCATTTGTGCAATCGTGGCTTGTGTTTGTTGTATGTGCTACGGCAGCCGCAACTGCATACATATACTTTGTGCTTCGAGAAAAGCGCGCATACCTGTTACTGCTTGCTATTATGCTATGTTTTTTCTTGCTTGGTAATAACGTGACGTTTGCTCGATACGATGTTGCAATTGGCCTATGTATCGTGCTTGGGTATTTGGCATATCGTGCAAAGCACTACGCATCAAGCATTGTATTTATTATTCTTGCCGGAGGGCTAAAGGCTGTGCCTTTTATACTTCTGCCCGCGTTACTTCTCAGTGTTCCACGAATTGCTCGTCGGAGCGTGATTGTTGGCCTACTGATTGGCTTTGCCGTTATTGCTGGGTTGCCGGCATTATTGCTTGGGCCTAGAACGAGTTGGGAAGTGACAAAGACATTCGTATCGTTTCAAGGCGAGCGTGGGTTTCAAATAGAAAGTACGTTATCTGGTGCTGATATGCTGATTCGGAATGTGTTTAATCAGAAGGCATACGCTGCATTTCACCACTTCGCTACGCATAATATGGACTTAGGCGCAGGTGCGCTGAAGCTTGTGACTATTATCCTGGTGGCGGGGTTGGTATTGATATATTGGCGCATCGCAAAGCGCGCAGTTCATGGTGACATGGATATTGCGCTTGTATTTGCGGCATGTATTTCATGGACATTGTTCATTGCTCCGGTATTTTCACCGCAGTTCCTGTTGTGGCTTATTCCTCTGATGCTTGTATGGATTGGAATACATGTGAACAAGCTGAACATACCTTCTCAGACATTACTGTTTGCTTTTCTCCCTGTATTTATTTGTATCGCAACTCAATGGATTTACCCTTGGCATTACCGAGAATTTTTTGAACAAACGTATATGTTTAATATTGTTGTTCTGTGCGCGCGCAATATCGCTGTAGGTATTCTTGCGTGGTTTTGTTTGCAGCGGCTTGGAATACCTATTCGTATTCCGTTTGCGCCTTTACGTGCAAAGATTGCGACATTTTTTACACAAGAAACGGCGCCGCTTACTCAAGTACAGAAGAAAATCGCATCGTACATTATGGTCGCAATTGCCATTGGATCTATTGGGTATGTGTGTTCGTTCAAGATATTAGACCGAGATTTCTGGTGGCATATAAAAGCTGGGGAAGTAATGTGGAATACTGGGGAGCTCGTCAAAATAGAACCGTTTGCGTATACACGAGAAGGCAAGCCGTATTTGGCAACCCAAAGCTGGCTTGCGGAAGTCGCGTTGTATGGAATCCATAACGTGGGAGGCACAAACGGGATTATTCTGTTTCGAACTATCGCGATGCTAGTTGTGTTTGGGCTCTTGCTTGCAATTAATAAGAAGCACATATGGCTTACGAGCTTACTGGTGTTATTTGCAGCTAACGCTGCGCAGCCTGCGTTTATTGAGCGTCCGCAACTGTTTACGTTTGCACTATTTGCACTATTTGTATTTCTGGCTCTGCGAGTATTGGAAAAGGGATTATCAAACAAACTGGCACTGGCGCTTATTATTCTGGAAATACTGTGGGTGAACATGCACGGTGCGGCGGCATTTTTAGGAATCTTTATTGTGGTGTGTTTGGCGTTGCAGCGTGCGTATACGCAGCGTCAGAAGTTTACCTGGAAGCCATGGGCGTATCTTGGGGGCGGCATGGTGCTTGCGTTTTTTGCGTCGCCATCGGGGTACCACAATATCACCTATATGTTCCAGTTGCTTTCCGACAAGACGATTATCTTTATTGAAGAATGGCAGCCACGTCCGCTCGCATTGTATTTGGGAGAAATGGGTCTGCTATGGATAGCAGCAATCTGGTCACTTTGGAGCACAAAGCGCAATTGGGTATTCTGCACAGCGTTGCTTGTAGGTGTTGGGTTTTTGTCGGTTCGAGCACTGCGTCACGAAGTGTTGTTTGTGATTGCAGCTGTTGGGGTAACGATCTACCAGTTGAGATATAGTAAAGGGTTTGAGCGGTTTGCGCAGTATCTTGCGCGTCGCCAAGTCCTGGCAGGCCTTATACTGCTTGTATCTCTTTTTAGCCTATTCCAATACACCAAGAATCATTACCAAAACTTTGCGCAGCAAGATCAACTGTTCGGATACGGAGCATTTACACCGGCTAAAGGCGCATATGAATTTATTGAGAAGCACAACCTGCAAGGCAATATGTTTAATACGTACGGCATTGGCGGGGATTTGCTGAATCGCGGATATCCAGAGCGCAAGGTATATATTGACGGGCGCAACGTGGATTACGGATTTGAATTTATGAACGCAACGTATGAAGCGGGGCTGGATGCAGAGGGCTGGAAAAAAGTTGAGGACAAACACAATCTTACGTATGCCATTATTGACTACATGGCGATTGCAAAAGTTGGCCGTGCTGGGTTCTCTGTGCATCTGGATAAAAATCCGGATTGGAAACTCGTGTACCTAGATGATTGGACGGGCGTGTATGTAAAAGATATTCCACAAAATCAAGATGTTATTCGTGCATCCACATACACTGCCTTGAATCCAATAAACGTTGAGAAAGGCGCTGTAATGGATTCGGTTACGGCGGAGAATGCAGAAGCGATCAAAAAAGAATTACAGCGAATGATTGATGGCAATCCGGATGGCGTACAAGGCAGGCTACTGTTAGCGCGTATTTATATTTCTGACGGCTCGTTTGAAAATGCTCGCACTCTTCTTGAAGAGGTGAAAAGAATACAGCCGCATCATGCGGATGCGTATCAATTACTTGGGACGATCGCATTAACTGAGCAGCAATGGGTTGAAGCTGCAGATTACTATACCGATATGCTCGCACGTACGGGTAAGGCATATCCGAACATTAACTACCATGCAATTGCCGATATTTTTGCAAAGGCTGGGCATCCAATTCGAGCAGCGTGGTATCGCTTCCTTGCGCAGCCGACTATAGACCCGCAGATGTTCGCAGCAACACCCGGTGTTGACGCTAAAACACCGGGTGTTGAATCTGGCAGTGGCCCGATTTCTCAAGAAACCATAGGCGACTTGTTTGCAGGCATTGCGCAAGATTTGCAGACGAATAACGACGAGGGAGTTGCATTGGCTCAGCAAGGGAAGTTCCCCGAGGCAAAAGAAAAATTTATGGAGGCGTTAAAGCTAGATCCCGGTAATCCTCAAACATTGAATAACTTAGGGGCGCTTTCGATGCAGATGGGGGATGAGGCCGCATCGCTTGACTATCTGAAACGTGCCTTAGAGCGCACCGATGAATACCCGGATGCGCATTACAACTTAGCGATTATCTATTACCGACAGCAGAAATACTCGGATGCATTGCAAGAAGCTGAAAAGGCGCAAAAATATGGCCGAGATTCAAAAAGTCTTATTGAAGCAATTAGGGCGAAGTTGAAGTAGTGCTGTATGTCGCTTCCCTCTCCCTGTCCGGGGAGAAGGGAGCGCTAGATCGATTTCTCGTACTTCTCCCCAGTTATATTGAGCCATTTTCTGGTACAATAAGCAGGTGACCTTCACGAGGATATTTTTTGTAGTTGCGAGCGTTTTTCTTGCGGTGTTTGGCGTTGTCGGAATTCGGACTTCCGGTATCAAGAAAACATTCTTCATGCCTGTCTCCTATGTCTGATCACATGTTAAAACTAGCTGCTGTTGATGAAACAGGAACAACTAAAGACCCTATAGGTGCCTTCGTGTATCTTGCATGGTTTCTAGGCCATTGCGACAAAAAGAGGGAGTCGGTGTAGATCCAATCTACGCGACTCCCAACACTCTTCATAATGCCAAGTCTGGCCGATATATCAACCCCATTGCCCGATACTGATTGTTGCATGCTTCATTCTTCTCGTGTTATTATGGTTTCATAAAAGTATATAATATTCTACTTTAATGAATTCGGAAAAAATAAGCCCATTTGAGGTCGAGCAAGAATTACGTAGACGAAAGATAGTATTCTTTACTCTGCGTGATTTCAGTAGTATCTTTTCGATCTCGGGCCAACAAGCTAAATACTTTCTTGAAACCTATACGAAAAAAGGTGTTTTCATACGTTTGAAAAAGGGGCTCTACAGCGTCCACGGTACGGTATCTTCAGAAGAAGAAATAGCAAATATTTTGTACCAACCGTCATATATTTCTTTTGAGTATGCTTTAGCTCGATATAATATCCTTCCAGAGATGGTATATAGTATTACTTCTGCAACTACCAAGCCTACAAGAACATTTGAGGCTGATGGTAAAACATTCTCATATGTCAAAATTAAGACTGAGGCATACAGAGGATATATGCCGATCAAGACAGGAGATAATGTAATCTTGCTAGCCGACAAAGAAAAAGCTTTGATAGACTATCTTTATTTTGTTTCGCTTGGTAAAAAAACGCTGAATGATCGTTTAATGCTTTCTGATTTACATAGGGAAAAGATGCTTGAATATGCAAGATTGTATAATCGTCCAAGTCTTATTCGGCTTGTACAGTCTCTTGTATGATAAGTAACGATAGTGTCAAACAACTTGCTCGAACGTATCAAACGAATGAACTGAATATTCGTCGGGAGTACTATCAACATCTTTTCTTGTCGTATTTTTATCGACAAGCTGGTGCACAGCATTTGTATTTTAAGGGCGGTACCGCACTTCGTATTATTTATCAAAGTCCGCGTTTTTCGGAAGATCTTGATTTCGACTCTTCAATCCATGATGTATCCACTATTGAGCATATTCTTATTGCAACCCTTGCTGAAATAGAGCGAGAAGGAATACAAGCCGAGATTACTGAGTCGAAGAAAACGACGGGAGGATATTTGGCGGCCTTGCTCTTTGTAGGAGATGAGTATCGGGTGCTCCTACAGATCGAAATATCGCTGCGGGCGGGGCAAAAATCTGGCACTGTAACTAGTATTTTTAGTGACTTTGTTCCGGCATACTCATTGGTTCAACTTGAGCCGGGGCTGCTTATTCGGGGGAAGATTGCTGCGTTGCTGGATAGGAAAAAGCCTCGCGATTTTTATGATCTCTATTTTATCCTTCGCGCTAACCTTCTTCCTGTAGAAACTCGGGAAATTTTAGTCAAAGTTATAACAATTCTTCAAAGTACATCAATTAATTTTGAAAAGGAGCTGAAGGAATTTTTACCAAAGAGCCATTGGGCGCTTATTCGAGATTTTCCAGATGCGTTACGTCGTGAAATACAAAAGTTTGTATAGTTCTCCCCAGTTATATGAGCCATTTTCTGGTACAATAAGCAGGTGACCTTCACGAGGATATTTTTGTATATTGCGAGCGTTGGAATTGCGCTGGGTGCGTTTGGTGGTTTCTTCACTATTCCCATAGCCCACGCAGTTCTTTCCAACGGCGCTAACGCCATAGACCTTCTCGGCCAATACGACGTAGCATTCATGGTACAATTCTTGTATGGATAAAGAGACTGTAGAAAATAGTACGTATGTTTTTATTGATGCATCAAATATTATTTACGGGTGCCGAGCAGATGGTTGGCGCATGGATTTTAAAAAACTGTATGAATATCTTACGAAACGTTTCAGCGCTAAGCGAGTATTATATTATGCTGGCGTTGAAGAGGGGAATGAAAAACAGCTTGAGTTCTATAATCACTTGCGCGAGTGGGGGTACGAGCTGGTGCTGAAGCCGGTTAAGCATTATCGTCAAGAGGATGGAACTATGGTCCGCAAGGCAAATGCTGATGTAGATCTGACGTTTGATGCCATGCTGTATTGGGAGAAATATGGTCGAGCTTTATTTCTTACCGGTGATGGTGATTTTTATCGTCTCATTGCTCACGCGAAGGCAAATAAGCAACGCGTTTGGT
>MHHP01000033.1:0-256 GCA_001817055.1 Candidatus Andersenbacteria bacterium RIFCSPHIGHO2_02_FULL_45_11 | reverse complement strand
CGGCACGGGAACTGAAAAAGCTTATGAAACACGAATTTACAAATCTTAGCGATCTGCGTCATGCTCTGGAATTTTTCAAATAAAAAAGAGGCGGATCCTACGATCGTCTCCGCCTCACGTGTTATGGGTACACTATATGCTTGTGGAAAAAGTTTGTCAAGTTTCTTTGGGTACATTAACCTTCCAAGTGCATAAAACATAAGACACCTTGAGCGGTACGATAGGGATAGCTGAAAACTAATCCTTAAGTACACAT
>MHHP01000032.1 GCA_001817055.1 Candidatus Andersenbacteria bacterium RIFCSPHIGHO2_02_FULL_45_11 | reverse complement strand
GCACAATATTTTTGTGGGGGTATCGTGTATTGTTGTGTTGGCGGGGCTTACGGCTGCCGGCTGGTATGGATACGTGTGGTGGGCATCTCGGCAAGTAGCTCCCGAAACCGTACAGCAGACACGTCCTGTTGCAGAAATGATTCCAAAAGAAGCAACGGCTATTGTTACATATTCGCTGGATAGCCAGTCGAGGCGGACAGGTGTACAGGTGTTATGGGATGCAAAGAGTCCTGTGGTGGCAGGCAGTGCGATTGATGGAGATCCTCGCGAGCTGCTGGCACTGCAAGATCTTACAGGAATATATTATATAGTCATGCAGGACAATCAGCGTCCATTTTTATTACTACAGAAAACAGAAGGAACAGATCAGTACGTGGCTACACAGAGCACCATAGAGCATATTGAAAAAGACGGATGGTATATTCTGAATCGGATAGGAACGGATCAATACACAGCAGCACTTGATCGCGGAACAGTTGCTGAGGCTGGTAGTTTGCCGGTGCTCCGATCTGCTTCTACAGTTGCGCAATACATTTTTACAGCACCATATGCTTCCAAGCTCTTTAATGAAATGGCTTCTGATGCCATTGGTATTTCACGAATATCCGAAACGGTATTTGAGGTTGATGCTCCATCGCAAGACGGCACTATTCGGGCCCATGCTGCAACTGCGATAGCTCCAGTACCGGAAAAGCTCACTCCCTCTGTGGCGGAACTTAGGAGCCTTGTCCCTGGCGACGCTGAATTTGGCCATATTGGATTTAATTTTGCTGACGATGTGGATACCTGGCAGCAAGAAACAGTGCGACTAGACGGGAGTATTATGCAGCAGCCTGCTGTTCGGCAGTTTCTATCGCTCTTGAATACACCTTATGGGTTCTTTAAGCGTACTGGATCAGATGGAGTGCGTGATATTGGCCTCATTATTCAACTTCCTGAATCGTTGCAGAAAAATCTGAAAACAGGAGAACCTATTATAGAACAGGCGCTGCCCGCATTTATCCCACTTATTGTAGGCAAAGCACTGGGGATTCAATCAGCATTTCACGATGGTATGTATGGCAATGCCCCTGTTCGATATACGAATATTACCGGCCAAACCCAAGCTCTTGATTATATAGTCGGAGATTCCTTTATTCTTATCTCTTCTTCTCGAGAGGGTATCGGTGCGCTTATCGATATCGCCAACGAAAAAGGGGATACTATACAGCAGAAAGATCCATGGAAGAGCTTGTTTGAAAAATCGGCTGCACTTGTAGAAGGAAAGATAGTTTCATTTGGGCGTATCCAAGATCCGTTACTTGTATCGCTGATGCCTATCCCAAGTGGGCTTACCCAAGTGCCCGTCATACTATCCGAGGAAGCTACCAGTACCGACTCTATTTTGCATGCTACGCTTCTTATTCAGCAATAAGGTAGTAGTCGGCCTGTTAGCAGGTATAGCGGCTCTGATCATGATTGTGGGCTGCACAAGCTCTCTATGGTTTCTTCGTGGAATGTGGGGGTCGGCTCTAGCCGAAACAGAGTTCGGATACCAACGCACAGCTGTAAGCGCTAGGTTTTTTGCAGAAAGCGGTAAGGCGATAGATCAGAAGATAGGGGCTATACTTAGCGGTACGCAGGATTATTATCAGAGGGTTACATATATAGCGGACGATTCGGGTGAGTACATGGCTCTTATCCCGCGGCTACGATATCAACTTACCGCAAAGGCGCATTTGAGTACTTCGGGTTGGCATGTATCGCGAGTGGGCTGGATACTGGTAGCAAGTCGGGCGCGTACCGATGCAGGCATTGCTATGAGGGAATATAGCCTATGGAGCGCCGTTATTGCGCAGGCAAAGGCCTCGGTGTACGACAAGCTTCCGCTGAGTCCGCTATTTTTATTTAGAACTAAGCAAGCCGGGATGTCTCCTATTGCGATATACGCAAGTCGGGAGGCGGGGGGAATTGCTGGCGTTGCAAGTATCGATGCATTTGAATTTATTGCGTCAGATCAGAGTAAGAAACATAGTGAAGTAAGTGGAGACGATACAATGATCGTCGCTTTACCAAGCACCGTATTGGCCGCTATGAATAGTGATTTTAGTGAAGCGATCGAGAGGTCAATTGCGCAGTTACTCCGCTTTCAAAAGACGGTCCCTACTTTGCTTTCGTCCCTGCCCGCAGGCGAAGATATATACCTTACGAAGAATGCCACGGATATTGCGGTGGGTGTGCGTACGCAAGGCGAGGCATTCGGGAGGACTAGTCTTGATGCAATCAATGCAGAGCAGGGGCAGCGTCATCCGAAGAAAAAAGCATTCGCTCTGCCAGATCGTTCAGTGGGGTATGAATATGTCCGCGGCGCAGCAGATGTAGGGTTTGCGCCTGGCGGAACTACGAACGGATGTCTACCATCCGAGCGTTACGATGAAACTATTTTCTTGTGTGGAAAACAGGAAGCTGCGGTGTTGGCATCTTCAGAAAATATGGGATCAGCGCTTATCGATTTTATGAGCAATATTGGAGTGGGTGAGTGGCGAGGATATGTGCCTGGTGAATACCCACTGTATTTTTCCGGATCAGATAAAGAAATACACTTCTGGATTGACCAAAAATAGGTGTACACAAGATGTGTTCGAAAAAGTCCATTTTCTATTTGCTCCAAGCACCAAAAACTGCTATAATGGATACATCGCTCAGAAAGCCTGAGCAAAAAAACAAAACAAACAAGCAATACAAACGAATAGATCCTGACGAGAAAAGCCCGCGTACGGCAGCAGTCAGGGTCACCATTACAGGGAATGCACTTTTACAACATACGATAAGAATCTGTGGGGGAGCGAGGCAAGGTAGGGGGCGCATGGCTCACTGCTTTTCCGTGCTTCCTCAACAGATAGCACTCCCTTCACTTCAAGGACGAGCCGCTCTGCTGCGGCCACACATATAAACACAAAAACTGGTAAACAAGGTTTGTACTTTTGTTCATTTTCGCGGAGATGGTTACGCTCATAGGTGTCCGCTACGCGGCGCTTTGTAACTGGAACCGCAATTGTGGTGGAGGATAATTCTATGGAGCAGGACATAGGATAAGATGCACATAGTTCTTGCTTAACAAAATGCTATTAAGGGCAGGTGATAGTTGATAACGTACGAATTTTCAACTGCCACCTGCCTAAAATGGCTGTAAGCATGAGCTCAGAGCCCATATCGACGGCAAAATTTCACTATTGAGCTGTATCGTTTGGGCTCTATTTATTTACTGGAAAAAGCGAATTGTGATATATATATCATATGCATACACAACCATTTATCGATGAGATGAAAGCACGTTTGCAAGAGGAGCTAACGGCGCTCAAGGGCGAAGTGATCGAGGAGACTCCTGACTATGGTAGGAGCGAGGAGGATAATGCTACAGAGCTTGCCGACTATGAAGCACTTACTGCTGCATCGTCATCTGCAAGTATGCGCACGGAAGAGGTTGAAGCTGCCCTTGCACGAATTGCGGCAGGCACCTACGGATCTACAGAAGATGGAGTTGAGATTCCAGAAGATCGTCTCCGCGCAAACCCTGCAGCAACAACCGTTATTACGGCGTAATGAACATAGCGTACCCTCTGGTGCTGATAGCTGCAGGAGGGGCGAGCAACATACTAGATAGAATTCAGCTTGGGTATGTGCGCGACCCACTCGTATTAGGATCGCTCTATTTTAATGTTGCGGATATTTGTATAGCTATTGGAATTACTTGGGCTGTATACGTTCTCTATCAGTATAATAGGGTATAGTAAGCGCAATGCCCGCACATATACGATCTGCTGCAGTATTCGGAATAGATGCATTGCCTGTTGATGTAGAGGTAGATGTGCTGCAAGGGTTGCCAAGCTTTACTCTCGTAGGCTTAACCGATCGTGCTATTCAGGAATCTCGTGAACGTATGACTGCAGCGCTCACTAATTCTGGGTATAAGCCACCGCGTCGTAAAACAATTGTTTCTCTTGCTCCTGCAAGCCTGAAAAAAGAAGGTTCACTCTACGACATCCCTATTGCATTAGGGTTTTTATGTGCAAGCAAACAAGTTACCGTTGACGAAGATATTCTACGCACATCGTGGTTTGCAGGGGAGCTCGCACTGAACGGAGGTATTCGTCCAATTCATGGAGTGCTACCAATAACCCTCGCCGCAATTCGTCACGGCATGAAGAGGATATATATTCCAGTAGAAAATGTATCAGAAGCAGCACCTTTGGCAGATAAAATTGATGTATACCCCGTAGAATCACTCCAAGAATTGTTGCAAGGGCTTGAAACTGGGGAAGATACCCCATTGAGTCCAAGTATTGCGCAGGAATACAGCACGGCAACCGGGCCTGTGCCAGAAATCGATATGAATGAAATCCGTGGGCAAGAACACGCAAAGCGGGCGCTCGTAATCTGTGCTGCTGGTGGGCATAACGGCCTGTTGGTAGGCCCGCCGGGTACAGGGAAGACGTTGCTCGCACGTGCAATGGTTGGAATATTGCCCCAGTTAACGCGCGAAGAGGCGTTTATTGTTACGTCTATTTATTCTATCGCAGGGCTGCTAGATGGTAGAGAAGGATTGATCCGCACACGCCCGTTCCGAAGCCCGCATCACGGTGCATCTAGTGCCGCGCTTGTAGGGGGAGGCTCCATTCCAAAGCCTGGTGAAATAACGTTGGCGCACCATGGCGTACTCTTTCTGGATGAATTACCAGAATTCCCTCGAACCGTTCTTGAGCAGCTCCGGGCGCCTATTGAAGATGGTATGGTCACAGTCTCTCGCGCCGCACACACGGTTCGGTTTCCGGCACGCGCAATGCTGGTAGGCGCAATGAACCCATGCCCGTGTGGATTTGTAGGAAGTCAGCGTAAGTCGTGTACGTGTTCCGCAGCAGATATTGTTCGGTATCAACGTAGAATATCCGGCCCAATGCTTGATCGGTTCGATCTACACGTATTAGTGAACGATGTTCCGGCAGAAGAGCTGTTATCAAATGAGCGGACGGGGATGTCTTCGGCAGAATATTCCGATATGGTGTTATCGGCGCGCACCAAGCAGTGGGCTCGGCAAGGGAAGACGAATGCAGAGTTACGGCCGAGGGAAATTTCTGAATACTGCACCCTTACAGAGCCGGTGAAGGCGCTACTTATGAAAGCGCAGGACCGTTTTCACCTTTCATCCAGAGGAATTCACCGATTACTCAAAGTTTCTCTTACGATTGCAGATTTGTCAGGATCTGACATTATTGAGCCTCGTCATATGGCCGAGGCATTGCAGTATCGCGAACAGCTCGCCGAAGCCCTGCCCGATTTTGTTTAGCCTGAGCTTGTCGAAGGCTTTAGCTTGGGTGTGATACAATAAGAAGAAATCTCACACCACACATTGTGAAAAAAACATCCTCTCATACAATTTTGCATTCTTTTCTATACGGCAGTACGTCTGTTT
Source organism: Candidatus Andersenbacteria bacterium RIFCSPHIGHO2_02_FULL_45_11 (assembly GCA_001817055.1). GTDB lineage: Bacteria > Patescibacteriota > Andersenbacteria > UBA10190 > UBA10190 > HO2-45-11b. Next base: position 13,451 of record MHHP01000032.1, on the reverse strand, counting down.
TGTTTGCGCTTGACCTATTTTTCTTGGTACGTGCGCTTGTTACCGGAGCGCTATTTCCTGTTGTTCCGATTTTTGCAGGCGTTTGTATTGCAGGAGGGTTGCTCTTTATTCTGCATGCAGAAGGAAAGAGTCGTGAATACGATAGGCGAGAACACAGGAGCCTTTCCCGGGTTGCAACTCAATTAGAGCAGCCTCTGCAAGCACTGGAAGAGGATATTGAATATTTAATTAAGCATGCAGATTCATTGCCTGCTGAAGTTCGGTTGAAGCTCAAGCGGATGAATACGAAAACGAGAGTACTCTTGGAAAATATTCGCGATGTATTTTTAATGTTCCGCGCACAAGAGGGGGTTGTAGCGCATGATCAAAAGAAATATGACGCGTGTGTGCTTGTGGAGGATGCCATTGCTCGTGTAAAGCCGCTTGCTTCAGCTCGGAACGTCGAAATTATTCGTAAAGCCCACTGCGTAGATGCGCCAGTAAAGCTGGATAAAGGATTGTTTTTGATTGCGCTCACGCATATTTTAGAAAATGGCATTTTGTATACCATTACACCTGGCCTGGTAAATATAGCCATTGTTCGCGGGAAGAGTTTTGTACGTATTATTGTCCAAGATAGAGGAATCGGGGTGAAGCAAGAAGACATGCATGCGATCTTTGATCCGTTCATGCGTGGCAAGCACGCCAATCAGTATGATCCAGACGGAATCGGGGTAGGTCTTACATTGTCACGATTATTGATTCAAGAATTCAACGGAAAGCTCAACTGGCATCAACGCAGCGAATCATCAGGCCTTGAATTTGAAATAAGACTGCCCCTGGCGAAGTAGTGCACTCGGAGGGATTCGAACCCCCAATAACAGTTCCGAAGACTGTTGTGATATCCATTTCACTACGAGTGCGTGCTATGATATTCCGTTATTTTTTGGATATTGTCCAGTTTTTTCCAGAATAGAGGAAATGATAATACCGGTCGCCATTGCAACGTTATGGGAATTACCGATGCCGAGTATGGGAATTTCTATAATTGTATCAGCGAGTTTTAACAGCTCATCGCGTACACCCAAGCGTTCATGTCCTATTATAAGAATACTAGGGAGAGTAAATGCTGCATAGGTGTATGGAATACTCGTGGTCGTCTGTTCAAGCGCTAAAACGTGATAGCCTTCTTGTTTTTTTTCATTAATAAATTGGCTAGTATCCTCTGCGTAAAGCCACGGCTGATGCTCCAGGGCATAGACTGCAGTTTTCCGGATCCGGTTATCATGCCGAGTAATAACATTCTCGGGCCTGGTATCTTTTAGGGTTCTTGGATATCCCGTATATCCTGCCAATACCAAAAGTTCTATGCGAGACAGCTCACATAATCGGAACAGTAGACCCACGTTATCAAGGCTTCGGATATTATCTGCTATAACAATAAGCGGAACTCGAGGCATAGTAGCAAGCTCTTCTGTCGAAGGTCGTTCGTGTATCAATTCTTGCGTTGTCTTCTTTTGCATAAAGCGGGGCGGCTAGAGGGGATCGAACCCTCGTCGCCGGGACCACAACCCGGAGCTTTGCCATTAAGCTATAGCCGCCATAATCCTCGCAATATAGCACATAGTATGGTAAAAACAAGCATATTCACGCACTCGTAGCTCAGCGGATAGAGCAAAGGGTTTCTAACCCTTGGGTCGTAGGTTCGATTCCTACCGAGTGCACTTTTTTGATCACTGGGTTTGCAAGAGTTCAAAAATGGTATTTTAGGGGTCGGGGATGTATAATAGTGCTATGAAACAGGCTTCAAATATTACAATTATTGATAATGAAGTCTTGCGAGGCATATTGGCTCCAGCAGGCGCTTTGTCCAAGAAAGTATTGACAGACATGCTTGATTTTATTGAGCTTTCTAGCGATGAATCTTCAAAAGAGTCTGATATTCGCATCAGGGAAGCGGATAAGAAGAAGTCCTGGGAAACTATTGGTGAAGTTCGAGACGCTGCAGCAAGTGCCGATTAATACTCAGTAGGATGCTCCGCGTACTCTTGCATCCAAAAGCGAAGAAAGAACTGCTGCATCTTCCAAAAACAGTGCGCTTGAAAGTTCTTGATGCTATAGCCGAACTAGAAAAGGTAAACCATCCGCTTCAGCATCGAAATGTTTTGAAATTAAGTGGCCGGGGCCGGGAAGACTTCCGTTTGCGGTTTGGAAGCTATCGCGTAAAATTCACGGTACGCAATGTTCATGATGTGCTTATAACGCACATAGAACACCGCCAGGCAGGGTATTTATAAGAGCTAATGGCTTGTACAAAGGGATAAATAGTGAAATAGTACTGATATGTTTTTACATAGATACATTTTAGGTCGCCTCAAAAACAACTGGAATGGGCCTGCAGTCACGCTTATTGTCGGCAAAAAGGAAATCCGGATTGGTAGGGGGAAGAGCTTGGTGACTGTGAGGTTTAAGAGCAGATGGGCACTCTCTCGGCTCGCATTTTCGCCATCACTCGGGTTCGGCGAGGGTTACATGGACGGTAAAATCACAGTTGAAGGGAATATAATGGATCTTTTTGAAGGCTTTGTGCAAAGTGATGCGATTGTACCTACGTGGATTCGAGACTTTCAACGGCTTTTGAGCTATCTTCCTATTCCCATATCTGGCGCAGTTAAAAATGCTCAAAGCCATTACGATATCGGGAATGATTTTTATGGATTATGGCTCGATGAGTCTCGGACGTATACGTGCGCATACTTTTTACATGAAGATGACACCCTAAGTCAGGCTCAGTTTCAAAAAAATGATCTGGTATGTAAAAAAGTGAGACTTGAGAGAGGTATGACACTACTAGATATCGGCTGTGGATGGGGTGGAGCTATTTTCCATGCAGCTGTGCATTACGGAGCAGACGTTACCGGCGTTACTCCCGCAAAAGAGCAAGCTGCATATATATTGGACAAAGCAAAACAGCTTGGACTGCAAGATAGGGTGCATGTAATTATTGATGATTGGAGAAATATTGAGCAGCATACGAAGAACACTAAATTTGATCGTGTAATTAGCATAGGGATGTTTGAACACGTTGGCCGCGCTCAATACGCAGAGTTTTTTGCACTATGGAAGCGTGCACTTAAAGATAATGGCATCTCGCTGCTACACACTATTGGAAGGAAAAATGAAGAAAATAGCGGACAAGACCCTTGGATGCGAAAATACATATTCCCAGGGGGATACGTACCACTCCTCCATGAAATTATTCGAGGTGCAGGCAAAGAAGAATTGCTAGCGGTAGACGTTGAAAATCTGTGGCAGCATTACGCAAAAACATTGAATTGGTGGGAGAAAAATGTTCAGGGCCATAAGGAAGAAATCGTGAACATGTTTGATGAACGATTCTTCCGGATGTGGACGCTGTACCTAAAAGTTTCTGAAGCTGGATTTATCTACGGTGATATGCAGCTGTATCAGACGGTGATCCTCGGAAAAGACGCCAACTGGCCATTAAACAGGGAAGTGACAAAATAATTAATATTTTGTCATCCCGGCCCCCGAGCCGGGATCCACGTAGATTCCGGTTCAAGCCCGGAATGACAACGATTTGCGAAATTTTTGAAAAAATGTATGGTATAGATAGTCGTTCTTTACCCTAATTTTGCTCTTTTACTGTTCGCCAATACACATTGGTTTTCGCTGTCACGTAAGACTGTGAACACTATGTAAACGAATAGCCACGAACCTCACCATGAGGTTCTTTTGCCTTTTAGGGTAGGATACATACATGGCAATTACGTTATCTTCGCTAGTAACTGATTTAAAAGGGATCGGCCCATCTCGGGCCAAGGCGTTTGAACGCCTCGGTATTCGCTATGTTCGTGATTTACTGTTCCATTTTCCTCGCAAGCACGAAGATTTCTCATCTGTAACGCCTATTAAAGACCTACAGCTTGGGCGCCCGATGACGGTGCGCGGAACGGTGAAGTCGCTTAAAGACAAAAGCGGCTTTTATGGAAAACGGCGCTTGTTGCGTCTGTATTGTGATATTCAAGATGAAACAGGGGTTCTGCATGTAGTCTGGTTTAATTTACGATTTCTAAAAGATAAGCTTACGCCTGGAACTGAAATATACGTTGCAGGCACCGTAGAAAAATCAAAATTCGCTCCAAATGACTTCTCAATGAGATCGCCCTCCTTAGAATTTGTGCAGCGGGACGCATCGCAGCGTATTCATACTGCTGCCATTACTCCTCTATATAGTGAAACGGCAGGGATTTCGTCACGATTTATTCGATACCAAGTAAAGCAGCTCTTTCCGGCAATTAAACTTGTTCCAGAATACTTACCGGAAGACATTATTGAGCGCAATGATCTTATGGGTATCCAGGAGGCTATAGAGTCCGTCCATTTTCCGTCATCTCAAGAACAATTGGAACGTGCGAAGGCGCGGCTGCAATTTGATGAGCTGTTTTTCCTCCAATTGGCAGCATTGGTTCGGAAAAAACACCTCGAAGAGTCGCCCGCGTATCCAATACTCGTCGGATCTCTCGATGTGCAGGAATATGCGCAGCAACTGCCCTTTAGTCTTACGGAGGCACAGCAGCGTGCAATTGGGGAAATTGCAGAAGATATTGGCAAAGCTCACCCCATGAACCGATTACTACAAGGCGATGTAGGCTCTGGGAAAAGCGCAGTGGCTCTGCTTGCGGCCATGATGACATTGGCGGCAGGGAAGAAGGTGTTGTATTTAGCACCCACAGAAATACTTGCTCGGCAACAGGCAGATTCGTTTAAAAAATATCTTGGAGAAGGTCAGACTCATCTTTTAGTGGGAGCAATGAAGCCAAGAGAAAAGTCCCGTGTCATTTCATTGCTTACCGGGGAAGAGCCAGTCTGTATTATTGGCACGCACGCTTTGCTGCAAGAGGGGGTTGTGGGTGCAGACATTGCGCTCGCAATTATAGATGAGCAGCATCGGTTTGGGGTTGCCCAGCGTAAAGCGCTGTTGGCAATCGAAAAAGGATACGTTCCCCATTTGCTTTCTATGACGGCAACCCCAATTCCTCGCACACTAAACTTAACCGTGTATGGCGACCTGGAGGTTTCGGTATTAGATGAGCTGCCACCTGGCCGAACGCCGATTGTGACCCGCGTGCTGGATATCGAACATAAAGATAACGCAATTATTCATATGCTTGAAGAGTTGCATGCAGGAAGGCAGGCGTACGTAATCGCGCCGGTGATTGAGGATTCGCAGGTGCTTGCCGTAAAGTCCGCACGGCGTGCGTACCAAGAAATTCAGGAATTATTTCCTGGTATTGCGGTAGGGCTCTTGCACGGGCAAATGAAGAGCGAAGAAAAAGAAGCAGCAATGAATAATTTTACAGAAGGTGCAATCCAGTTATTAGTAGCAACATCTGTAGTTGAAGTAGGAGTCAACGTCCCCAATGCGACCATTATGATGATTGAAGGTGCGGAACGATTTGGCCTGGCGCAGCTTCATCAGTTTCGCGGACGAATTTGAAGAGGGGAGCATGCATCTACGTGTTACCTCGTGCCAACAAATGAGGATGGTACGGTGAGTGAGCGCCTGCAACTGTTTGCGACAACAAATAATGGCTTTGAAATTGCAGAAGCGGATTTGCGGTTTCGCGGGCCGGGAGAAGTGTATGGTCTTGCACAATCCGGGTTTGGAAATTTGCGCGTTGCATCATTGCTTGATTACAAAATGATTAAACTTGCTCGAAGTGAAGCTGCTACTATTTTACAAAATGATCCAATGCTTTTGCATCATCATGTGCTTCGAAAAAAAGTAGAGCAAAAAAATTCTTTGACGCATTTTGAATAATAAGTAAAAAGTTTTCCACTTTTTATTTTGTAAGACGTATAAAAAATAATATTTTTGATGAAAAAAATATTGTGTCCATTTTATTTTGAACTCTAAATTGCAGCTGTCATTCCCCGACTTGATCGGGGAATCCATGTCGCGTAGTGCGTGGATGCCGGATCAAGCCTGCCTGCTCGGTAGGCAGGTCCGGCATGACAACGATTAGGTTTTGATTAATCGATATGATCTGCAAAGAGATTGTATATTCTGAAAAATAGTTTTCTTGTGTGTATGAAAATTGTAGCGGTAGTTACGCGAGTGACATATACTTACTATGATGATTCAGGAAATTATTCTCGTCTATTTGCCGGCGATGGTGGCGAACATGGCCCCCATAATTGCGCATCGTATGAGGATACTAGCATGGCTTGATAGACCAATAAATCAAAGGATCTTGGGGGTACATAAAACGGTTCGAGGGTTTGTTGTAGGCGTAGGTGCAGGCGCAATTACTGCTGCATGTATGTCGTTTTTTATCGATACGTTTGTGTACGCAGACTTCGCAACTGCAACTGCGTTTGGTGCTGTTACAGGATTGGGTGCGCTCGTTGGAGATAGTGTAAAAAGTTTTTTTAAACGCCGCAAAAATATTTCTTCCGGAACATCGTGGATACCGTATGATCAAATTGATTTTGTACTTGGTGCAACGCTATTCGGATTATTTTTTATACGTATTCCAATTCTCATTGTGTTGATTGCTCTTGTGATCGTTGGGTGTGCATCGTACATTGTAAGTGTTGTGAGTGTTGCACTGCACATCAAGCGATCATTGTGATATACTAGGAACACATTCAGTATGGATGAAATGTTTATTGGAGGGGAAACAGTTCATTGTGCGCGCATCATGCGTGCGCATGCATTTCATTCGGAATGCTACATTGCATTTGGGAGAGGAGGTGGTACCTATGCCAGCTAAGAAGAAAGCAGCTCGTAAGACTGCTAAGAGGAAACCAGCTCGTCGTAAGGCAGTAAAGAAGACTGCTAAGAAGACAACGAAAAGGAAGCCTGCAAAGAAGGCCACCTCTCGCAAAAAGAAACGCAAATAAGCGTTACTAAAAATCCCCCGCCTGCAGGTAGGGGATTTTTTATTGCGCTACATTTTTTATGTAAGCATGTGTTCTAATTCTCCGATGTATCCGTTCAGTATTTCTTTTGCAGTATTTGTATTGCGTAACGCGTGAACGATTTGGTTGATCTCTCCCGTTAATTCCGAAGAAACTCCATGCGCTTCTAGCAATGCGGCGCGCGATGTGTCAGAAGGCGCAGCGCGGAAATAATTTTCGAGCATGGTATGCCATGTTTGAATAAGCGGCTCGTCATGGATTATTTTTAGTTCATCCGGATGAGCTGTCCCCAATGCACGGCGCACAATTCCCCAATCTTCAAATGCTGCATACAGCATTTCGTCTTGAAATAGTTCGAGCGCAAGGGGATTTAGTGGATGCCACGGCAATCGTTCGTATACTCGATGTTCTTTTATATAATGATCGTATGTTTCATCAATCCATGCATGCGCGCGCATGCCGGTTATAAAGTCATTGGAACCAACCAATGCCGAAAGTCGTACGTGTTTCGGGTGGGTAGGGTAGCGTTGTGTGGGTGCAATCCTATATATATCGGGAAAGACAGTGCCAATCCAGTACGAGTGATGGGACACTCGGGATTTTAGTACGGTCAGCAGCCGTGCTGCATATATAATGTGCGCTATTTCTCCCGCCATGCATTCAAGTGTACCATGATGTATATGCAGCGTCGTTATGTTTTATCTATACTTATGCTTGCCGTTGTCGCATGTGTCAGCATGAACGTACACGCACAGCCTGTGCAGCAGTATTTATCTAACCAATCTCTTACGGCGGCACATCTTTCTGTTAGTGTTGATGGGGAACATGCCCCGTCGCAAAGTTGGTGGAAGCGAATATGGTCATACCTTGGTATTCGAAATGCGCGGATTCGGCCAGAAATCGGAACAACGCTTCGCGTTGAATCCAGCGCATACGCATCATCTCCGTATCAAACAGATGCAACTCCGTGCATTACCGCGGCGGGTACAACAGTGCGTCCGGGTGTGGTAGCAACAAATTTTCTTCCTCTGGGGACAATCGTATCTGTAGATGGAAAGAAATATATCGTAGAAGATCGTATGAATGCACGGTATGATGGGTATTATATGGATATTTGGTTCCCATCTACGAGCGAAGCGCTTGAATTTGGACGAAAAAAGCTTGCCATTACCATTATTGGATATGGGGAGCCGGGCGATGTGATAGAGCCAACTCCTACGCCATTCGTTTCTCCAGAGCCAGAGAAAACCATGTGGCGTGCGATAGCTGATTTTCTTGTAACAAAAACATATAAAGACCCCAATCGATATGATGTTAATTGCACGAATTAGGCTTATAAGCGTAGTGCTGTGCGCCGTATTGGTGCCCAGCATGGTTTCTGCTAATACCGCGCTTCTTAAAGAGGTAGTGATTTCTGCGGAAAGGGCAGCAGTGTTAAAAACCCAAGGCATTCAATTCTCGCATGGCAAGCGTGTATGGAAGCTCTCTGCCGCCAAGGCTCGTACGCTCTATAAAACCCGTACGGCGGCAGATGGAACTATACTCTTGCAGCTACGTCCGGATAAAATTTACTCATATGTAAATATCCACATATCTCCACAAGTAAACAATATTGGGGAGCAGAGCAGGTTTGTGCGAGAAAACGGAACTATCGTCATGATTAAGGGCGGCATAAAAGGAAGTATTGTGGATGGTGTTAAGACATCGCTTGCACTGCGCAGTGCCCTTGTGAGTGGTAAAGCATCAGTTGTTGTATTAATGAAGCAGTATCGGCCATCTGTATTTTCTGCAGAGGATTTCTCCAAATTGAAATTTCCAGATGTGTTAACGACGGGGGAAACGAGTTTCGCAGGGAGTCCGAAAAATCGCGTACATAATATTAAGGTAGGAACTACACGGTTTAATGGTGTAGTGGTGATGCCGGGCGAAGAATTCTCGTTTAATACGTATTTGGGGGGAGTAGATGAGCAAAATGGGTACTTGCCCGAGCTTGTGATCAAAGAAAATGTAACAACTCCAGAGTTTGGAGGGGGTATTTGCCAAGTTTCTACTACGGCATTCCGTGCGGCGATGCAGGCAGGGCTCGATATTACCGTTCGCCGAAATCATTCGTATCCGGTGGCGTACTACGGTGCACCAGGGTACGACGCAACAGTATATCAACCATCTCCCGATTTTAGGTTCAAAAACGATATGAAAACACCGATTCTTCTCAAGACTGCAGTTGTCGGATCAAAAGTGAGGTTCGAAGTATTGGGCACAAGCGATGGCAGGGTAGTTAAAATAAACGGCCCGTTCACTACAGAGAAGAAGCCAGATGGCTCTCTAACTGCCGCAGTAGCTCAAATTGTCACAAAAGCAGGGAAAATAATCCGTGAAGAGAACTTTGTTTCCAAATATCAGTCTCCTGATAAATTCCCGCACGCTACAGAGGCAAACGGCGAAAAACTTGCACAATAGGCACTTTTGTGCAATAGTGAATCTACGAGGGAACATAGAGCTCAAGTAAGACGTACGAAGCATTCGTTTTCGAAGAATCGAGCGTCAGAGATAAAGCGTTATGGCCTCGAACTTCTAAAACGAAAGGCGGTGACTTCACCATGAATTTTAACTCAGATCGTCCAATGTTTGACGCTACGTGTTCCAAGTGCGGAAATGAAACGCAAGTTCCATTCCAACCATCAGGCGACAGGCCAGTCTATTGTAATGACTGCTTCCGTCAGATGAAAGGAGAACGCACAGGAGGCGCAGGAGCAGGATTCGGCGGGGCTAACCGGCCTATGTTTGACGCAGTATGCGCAACATGCGGTACACCTACCCAAGTTCCATTCCAACCATCAGAAGGACGTCCGGTATATTGCCGGGAACATTACAAGCGCGATCGAATGTAATCGAAAGGCGTAAGTACAAAAAAACTCGGGGCAACCCGAGTTTTTTCGTGGACGCGAACGTTAACGGGCAAATAAGAGGACTAGTACGCTCCAATGGCTTGAAAGCAATAATGCCAATGCAAATAATAGCGATCCACGCAGCAAAATAATTTCAACAAAACTTTCCGTTGTAACCCGCACTTCTTCCGGCCCAGGCGGTATTTTTATATTCCACGCAATCGGCCACAGCCACGGCACTCCTTGATCAGTTAATGTATCCGCAATGGGGTGAGAGATATATCCAATCATAAACGCATATAATAAGGTGAGTAGCTGGGGGTGGTAAACAGGTTGAAGAAATTGGACAATAATCCAGTGAAGAAAAAAATATATTGCACTAATACCGAGTAATCCATGCGTAAAATGCCGGTGGCCGCCAGAAAATGCGGTAAAGAGCCGGTGTACGAGCTTACCGCCAATGGTGCGCTTTAAAATATTCGTTGCAGGGTGGTCCAGATCAGGAGTTACGGCACCGATCATTACGGCAAATATAGCAATAATTGCCAGTACAGGGCCAAGGGAAACGGGATACATGGTTAATATCCAAAATGCTGCTAGCAGTGCAATCAGCTGATGCGTTGTGCCTGTCATAGTGACAATCATACACGATGTTATATTGGCGGATCGCTATCGCAGCGGTCCGTTTTTTCATGCAAATATGGACTTTTTGCCAGAAAGCTGATAAAAACGAATATACGGCTTCATCGTCTAACGGCTAGGACGCTGCCCTTTCAAGGCGGAAACAGGGGTTCGATTCCCCTTGGAGCTACACGCTAAGCGAATATTACAGCAACAAGAAATATTGAAGCGGGATGGTAGCGATGCTGTTTGAATACGAAAGATCTTCTGCGTTTGTAACAAGCAGGCCATAGGCTGCCTTATGGCGCTGAAGGGATACTTGAACTTGTTTCGTGCTTTTTTTGTTATACCCGACCTCAATCGGAATGCGTTTCAGACTAAAACGAACGATAAAGTCAGCACCTTGTGGTATTGCATCATAGGTAAGGGATGCATCAAGGCGATGTTGTAATGCGTAGCGCAAGAGTAGCCCAGCAACATCTTCAAATAATTTCCCTTTCATATCTTCCAAAGCTCTTGCAGAATCTCGTCGTGTTAGTAAGAAATATCGAATTGCGGGGCTGGTAAAAAGATACTTTATTGGTTTGCGCGCCTGAGTTGCCTGTGAGCCATGTGCAGGGGCTCGATGCACTACATCGGCATTCTCAAGCGCATTCAGCATAGAGCGTACGGTATCTTTTGAGACATCGAGCAATGTTGCTATTTTTGTCATACTTACTTCATTGCTTTCAGAGAGCATGTACACAAGGCGATAGAGTTTTGTAAGTGTTTCGGTATCAAAGCTGTTAACTTGCGCAATATCCGTGTAAATGATGCGCTGAAGTACTTGATCCAGTTGATTCAAGATTACCTGCTCATCAGGAATGACAAGGGTAAAAGGGAGTGAGCCATAGGTGAAAAAACGGTCGATGTCTGTTTTTGCTATCGTTGCCCAATAGTCAGCAACCCTGCTTTTAAAATCAGTAAGTCGCTCAACTACTTCAGCTGCAGTACTGGATCCAAACAGGATGCTTGAAATTTCTTTCGATACATCGCTGACCAGATCCTTATTCTCCAGTAAATTCATGTATTCAGTGAATCGAAGGGGCAGCATTTCCAGGATATATGCGCGGCGTGCGCTATCGGCGCTGATTTGTTTCCGTAAGAGGGTTGCAGATGATCCGGTACAAATAATAAAGATATTTTTTGATCGGTCATAAAAGGTTTTAATCGCTGCATCCCAATCAGGGTCATAGTGTACTTCATCGAAAAAGAAGAATACGGGACGGTCCAAAAGTTCAAGTGGCTTTCGTAGGATTTCTTCATACGCCTCCATGAGTTCCCAAAGCGTGATTTTGAACTGCCTCACTATCTCGTCAATGGAAAGGTAAAATGCTTGTGCCTCATCGCGGGGGATAGCACGGAGAAACAGCTGGGCAAGCAACGTCGTTTTCCCAACTCCGCGTAGTCCGGGGATAATGAGCCAACGAGGTTCCGTCCCTGCACCAAGGAATCCCCGTATATGGCGTATAGCCTCATTATATATCGGGCGCTGAGGGTATGGCTTGCCATCGCGGCCCTGGACTTGAGCTCGCAGCATGGTATCTGTTACCCGAATACGGTTTTGCAGGTATTCTACTATCTCAGCTTTTTTAATTGCGTCCATATTACTTATACTATCACAGTAGTACAGTAAGTGCAATTACTATACTATTCTAGTAGTATAGTAAATGGTAGTAGATAGTAAATGGCTCTATACAGATTTTATATAAGCTATTTGCTGTGGAGTGGATAGGCATATATAGTGATGCAATGAAACCATGTACGCTTCTCGCAATCGAATCTTCCTGTGACGAAACGGGGGTTTCTGTAGTGCGTAAGGAAGGGGATGGGATAACCGTACTTTCTGAATTAGTCACATCCCAGGCAAGCATTCACGAAGTAACCGGAGGTGTTATTCCTGAAGTTGCAGCAAGGGAGCACTTGAATGTGATTGGCCCAATGATTACGTCTGCTCTTCACCAAGCAGAATGCACAAAAGATGACATCGATGCTATTGCAGTAACCGTAGGCCCGGGTTTAATGCCAGCACTTGTGGTGGGCGTACAAGCAGCTAGAACGCTGGCATTTGCTTGGGATAAGCCATTAGTTCCTGTGCATCATATAGAAGGGCACATATACTCCGCGTTGCTTGCTGCTAATACTCCCACCCCCTCCAGCTCCCCCTCGGGCAGGGGGAGAGAACTTTTCCCCGCACTCGCGCTCATCGTTTCCGGCGGCCACACTATGCTGATTGAAATTCCATCGCATCTTACATACAAGATTTTAGGAGAAACACTCGATGATGCAATTGGAGAAGTATTCGATAAAGTGGCGCGTATGCTCGGCCTGCCATACCCGGGAGGCGTGCATGTCAGTCGTCTTGCAGCAGAAGGGAATGCGAAAGCATTCAATTTTCCTCGCCCTATGCTTCATTCAAAAGATTGTAATTTTAGCTATTCCGGTTTAAAAACTGCTGTGTTGTATCAAGTACAGGAATTGGGAGAAGAGATGACTGAAAATCAAAAAGCTGATATCGCGGCGAGTTTTCAAGCTGCAGTTGTAGATTCTCTCGCAAAAAAGCTCGTGCAAGCAACAGAAGGGAGAGAATACAAAGCAATTCTGCTTGCAGGAGGGGTGGCGGCAAATCAGGCGCTGCAAAGTCGAATCCAAAAAGAAGCAGATACGTTGCAGATCCCATTACTCTTAGCTCCTGCAACGCTCTGCGGCGATAACGCAACAATGATTGGCCAAGCAGGGATTTTTGCGTATGAAGCTGGAAGAATAAAAAGCTGGCGAGAAGTAGACGCAATCGCGCGAGTGAGTATCGAAAATTTTTCTCTGTAATATTTCTCCCCCTTGTATAAGGGGGAGCGAGAGGGGGTAGTAATGCTACGAGCTGACCCCACCTCGCCTCCCCTCATATGAGGGGAGGAAATACTAGAATAAATCTTTGCTTGTAGCAGAAGGGCTTACGGAGTCTCGGACTGTGAGCAA
>MHHP01000031.1:20588-22500 GCA_001817055.1 Candidatus Andersenbacteria bacterium RIFCSPHIGHO2_02_FULL_45_11 | reverse complement strand
GTGGAAGACGGCACAGCTTGCAAAGAGTATCGCATCTTCTGCGTATGCAGATCGAATCCATAGCATGGGGTTTGTGGATGAAGCAGAAAAATCCGCGTTATATGCCGCAGCCGATTTGTTTGTGTATCCGAGTTTCTATGAAGGCTTTGGCTTTCCGCCATTAGAAGCAATGATTGCAGGAACGCCCGCAGTAGTATCGTTTAACTCTTCGCTTCCTGAAGTGGTAGGCGAGTGGGCAACCATGATAGATCCGTATAATACGCCGCAACTAGCCTCTGTGTTGCAAGAAATGTTACTAACTCCGACCCGAGTGCCAGAAAGCGTCCGTGCGGCAATCCGCGAAAAATATTCGTGGGAGAAAGCAGCCCAGCAGACAGTAAAAGTCCTTGAAAATGTGGCGTAATCCCTTCTCCCTCCGATAGGGAGAAGGCGAGGATGAGGGTGAAATCAAAGGCGCTTGCCGTCTTTTCCCCTCACCCCAACCCTCTCCCCGTCCGGGGCGAGGGGAGCTCAACTGTGCTACTATTTTTCTATGCGAATTGCAATTGATGCGAGAGCGTTTTGGTGGACTGGGATAGGCCGCTATATTCGGAATATTGTTCATGAATTTGCAAAAGATTCGCATGGACATGAATTTACATTACTTGTACCTGAAGGACGAGAGGGTGATATAATGCGAGAATTGGGCGATTTAGACCAACTTAAACCCTTAGGGTTTAAGTACGTTGGCGTTGAGCCTTCGTATTATTCCCTAAAAGAACAAACAAAATTTTTGCTGCAGCTTAATCGCTTAGATATCGACCTTGTTCATTTTACGCATTTCAATGTCCCTTTGCTATATCGAAGGCCGTATGTGGTAACAATTCACGACATCACTCGTTTTATTTTTCCTGGGCAAAAGAGCCAGTCGCTCTTTCAGCAGATTGCATATGAAGCAGTATTCGCTCATGCAGTGAAGCGCGCTCGTACGCTAATAGCTGTATCAAAAACAACTCTTGATGACATGAAGCATTTGCCGATTACGTTGCCTAAAAACATCGCCGTTATTCATGAAGGAATTGATCCGGAATTTCTTACACCCGTTACGCCGTTATTGAATCAAAAACTGCGGCTTTTACTAGGAACAGATAAACCATACGTATTGTATGTGGGCGTATGGATGAGCCATAAGAATCTTGTACGTTTATTACAAGCATTTGAAGTTGTTCGAGCACAGTATCCTGAAATGCAATTAGTGATTACCGGCAAGCCCGTACCCGGCTATAGCAATCTTTTGCAGTACGTACAAGAGCATGGGCTAGAAAAGAACGTGATATTCCCCGGCTTCGTACCTGCCTCGCTTCTTCCTGTGCTCTATGCGAATGCAAGTCTCTTGGTACTTCCGAGCCTATACGAAGGTTTTGGGTTACCGCCATTAGAAGCAGCTGCGTGCGGTACGCCTGTTGTAATATCAAATGTTTCTAGCATGCCGGAGCTTCTGCAAGATGCTGCTGAGTACATAAATCCTGAATCGGTAGAGGATATATCACGAGGCATTATCGCGGTGTTGGCAGATCCTGAATACGCTGGAAGGCTCGTTGCAAACGGCCTGGCTAAATCGCGGGAATATCGGTGGGAAATAACCGCTCAGCAGCATATACGAATATACGAAACAGCGTTACAATAAAGGTGTGCTAGACGTCCTTCCTTCAAAGAAAAAGGAGCCTGTTCGCGTAGACTGGAAACTCCCTGCGCGTCTGCGTCGTCCTGTTGCCGCACAGCTTGCAAAGGATCGGAAGAAAAAACATCAACGACAAGCGATTGTTCGATTTGAGCGAAAGAACATTACAACTCCGAAAGTTTGGAATATCGAAAAACGAAAACCCGAAACGCGAGCTGTCGGAATAGCTCTTCCGACGCATCATTTTTTTCA
>MHHP01000031.1:0-20569 GCA_001817055.1 Candidatus Andersenbacteria bacterium RIFCSPHIGHO2_02_FULL_45_11 | reverse complement strand
GGGGAGTTAGAGGGGGTGGAAGAAATAACGCACTACCGCACCCCACCCCCCCTCCCCTTGAAAAGGGGAGGAGAAAACTGCGCATTGTTCCAAAAAAACACACCAAGACGATCATTCCAAAAATGCCTGAACCTATCTTTGCCGAACGGGATATTGCGTATGAGTTTGCGCCGCGTTCCCCTCACCCTAACCCTCTCCCCGTCAGGGGCGAGGGGAGCGACGAAGTCACTGCCGCACAAGTTTCGTTGCCATTTTCTGTATCTGTTTGGAGTGTGCGAGGAATACGAAGCAGTGTTTCTGGCGCAGTGCTCCTGCTTATAGGGTGTGCGGTTATTTTGGTTGGCATTTGGAGTTTACAAGGTGCTGGCCGCGGAACCGCAGTGGTTGCATCGCTGCAGCAACGCACAGCAAAAGCATTTGCCGATGTTACAACAGCTCAGGCTGCACTTGCGCATACGGATACCACAACGGGAGAACAGTCATTTCAGTCGGCGTTTCAAGAATTAACAACTGCTCAGAAAGAAATGGACCAAGCGCTTGCGGCATCAAAACATGTTTTGGCAGTACTTGACCTTACCGGAACAGTGCGTGCGGGGCAAGATATGCTTGAAGTGGGGAGCGCGCTTGCGAAGGCAGGGGAACATACTTCACGGGCAATGAAGCCGTTTTTCGAAAAAACGCAAAACAAGACGCTTACGGATGCAATTACTGCATCTCGTCCAGAGCTCGCATTGGCACAAGCCGAGCTTGATACGGCTGCTGAAACAATTAAAGGCATTTCGGGAACATTCCTGCCCCCTGAATTTCAAGATCAAATTGAGAAGCTGCAGACGATTATTCCCCGTGCACGTAACGCAGTGCATACACTTCATAGCGAGAGTGAGACATTTCTTACGTTGCTGGGTGCAGAGCGTGATCGGCAGTATCTATTCCTGTTTGCAAATAACGATGAAATGCGACCAGTGGGAGGATTTATTGGGACTGTAGGTCTTGTTAATATCGATCGCGGAAGAGTTGAAAACATCGACGTTCATAGTGTGTATGACGGAGACGGCCAGTTGAAAGAGTTCTTAGCTCCGCCCAATCCGCTATTGCCGATTGTTTCTCGGTGGTATCTTCGAGATTCCAATTGGTTTGTAGATTTTTCCAAGAGTGCGCAAAAAGCAGCGCAATTGTTTGAAAAAGAGGGCGGCCCTACTGTCGATGGCGTTGTATTGATGACACCTACTGTTATTCGTAATCTCCTTGCGGTAACAGGCCCTATTGAAGTGCCAGGGTATGCAAATGTAGTATCGGCAGAAAATTTTGTAGAGGTAACGCAAGGGGAAGTAACGTACGATTATGACAAAAGTTTGAATAAGCCAAAGCAATTTCTTTCTGATTTAACTCCGATTCTTCTTACGAAACTATTTGCGTCTTCTCCGGATGGAAATGCGGGAATGCAGTTGCAGACCCTTGGTGCGTTTACGAAGTCGCTCGCAGAAAAAGATCTCCTTTTCTATTTTAAAGATGAGAATGTTCAGAAGCAGGCGGATCGGCTAGGGTGGGCAGGTACACTATCCGTTGACGCTTCAGGATTCTTAATGGTGAATAACGCGAATATTGGAGGGCATAAAAGCGACCAGTTCATAGAACAGGAAATAGATTACAGGACAACTATTACAGAGCAAGGGGACGCCGATGTTGTGGTTACAGTAAGGCGTACTCATAAGGGGCCGGATGAAAGTCTTGCGTATCCATACCCGGAAGGTGAGAACCCCGCGTTCAAGATTAATACGATATACCAAAGAATGCTGGTACCAAAAGGAGCAATTCTCTTAGAATCAAAAGGATTTACCGCTGAGTCTGATGTTCCGCGCCCTATTATTGCGCCAAGTGATATTCCGTTGAAAGCAGATGCTGATATTGCTAACTGGCAATTATCGCAGCATCGATCACCCAATGGTGCCGTTATTGGAAGTGAATCTGGGTATACGTTCTTTGCGAACTGGATTGTAACACGCCCTGGCGAAACTTCGGTTACGCTTACGCACTACCGTATTCCTGATGCGGTTACCATGCCCTCTTATCTGCATCCTGCGGCATCGTACTCAATGGCTATGTTTAAGCAGCCGGGGCAGCGTCGTACAGCAGTGCGTGCATCTATGCAGGTGCCAGATACTATGAAGATTGTGCATACGATTCCTGCATCAGGAATTACTCGCGAATCGGATTCAGCGCTTGTGTATCGAGGGCAATTGACGAGCGATGTATTGCCTGGCATTGTGTTTGAACGGAAGTAGATATGAATAAGGTGATTGGTAACGGCTCTATTGTTTCAGCAGCTCTTATAGTAGGGGCTTCTTCGTTTGTGAGCAGAATTGTGGGGTTGCTTCGAGATCGTACGTTTACATCTGTATTCGGGGCTGGCGATACCTTTGATGCGTTCTTGGCAGCATTCAGAATTCCAGACCTTATCTTTAACCTGGTAGTTATTGGCGCGCTTTCCGCAGCATTTATTCCGATGTTTACAGAGAAGCTTGTTTTGAAAAAGAATGGGCGCGAAGAAGCATATCGGTTTGCGTTATCACTATTTAATCTCGTGTGCCTTGGGGTGGGAGTGCTTAGCTTGGTGTTTGCGATATTCGCGCCTTGGATCATGCCGCTTATTGCCCCTGGGTTTACCGGGGAAAAGTTGGCGCTTACCATTCACTTATCGCGCATCATGGCATTACAGCCGATTTTGCTTGCCGCAAGTTTTGTCTTTTCAGGAGTCTTGAATTCGCATAAGCGATTTGTAGCGTATGCGCTTGCGCCTATCCTCTACAACCTGGGTATTATTGCTGGCGCACTGTATCTTGTGCCTTTAATAGGTATTTCTGGTATTGGGTGGGGCGTAGTAGTAGGGGCTCTGTTACATGCGGGAATTCAACTTCCGAGTGTTATAAAAGTCGGGTTCCGCTGGCAAGCAGTGTTTATTTCTTCGAAGGAAGACATTCGCCAATTATGGCGGATGATGCTACCGCGCATGTTTGGCCTTGCTGCGCAGCAAGCAAATCTTTTGATCGTCACTATTATCGGCTCTACGCTACTTGCAGGAAGTATTGCGGCGTTTCATTTGGCTAATAACGCGCAGTATATTCCCATCGGAATTTTTGGAATCGCATTTGCGCAAGCCGCATTCCCGACGCTTGCGGAGTTTGCGGCAAAAAAACAACACAAAGAGTTTCGCCAAACACTGACCAAGTCGTTTCGATACATTATGTTCTTTGTGATTCCCATATCCGCGTTGTTTTACTTGCTACGCGCCGAGATTATTCGTGTCCTATTCGGAGATGGGGTGTTTGACTGGGACGATACTGGTATCACGTTCGAAACATTTGGATTCTTGGTTATTAGTATTTTTGCGCAAGCTACTATTCCCTTGCTAACGCGTGCATTCTATGCGCAGCAAAATACGAAGATTCCTGTTGTAGTATCTATTATCAGTATTATTGTTAACATCCTTCTTGCCTTTCCTCTTGCTACTATGATGGGGGTTGCAGGGCTAGCGCTGGCTTTTTCCATCTCAAGTATTGTGCAGCTCGCGGCCCTCTTGGGGATATTGCATCATCAGCTGGATGGCTTTGATGATAAGGCGGTACTTACAAGCATGCTTAAGATTGTTATAGCAACGCTTGCAGCGGCTGGAGTCGCTCAAGTACTTAAAACTCCCATTGGTTCTGCAGTAGATACGCATACGTTTATAGGTATTGCGATAAAGCTTGTTGGTGTGTTTGCAGGTGGACTTATTACATACATCGTTGTCTGTATGGCGCTCAAGAGTGAAGAGCTTGCTATTGTGAAAAAATATATTCCTCGTAAGTTTAAGTTATCTGGCGGCACCGAAACCTCCCGATTTTCCGGGTTGATGGAATAGGGTATACTGTATTGTATGGATGACCTCTTGGAAAATCAGAAGAAGGCAGAACCTCCTAAGGCATCGAGGATGTCATTAGACGAAATTGAAAAAGGTTTTCAAGACCTCATAGAAGAACTCAGGCAGTGGGATATAAAATCTAGCTAAGCCATTGCCCTATAGAGGTCAGTATGATATCTTCAGATTTCTTCTTAGGTTATATATCTGTGTTATAATGTTAGTTAATGAACCTTCGTATGTCAGAAAAGAAGTTAGATTTGATTTATAAATTTGAAGGTAGTGTAGTTGATAAAGGAATTAATGTCTTTGAGCTTGCGCCGATATTATTATCATTGGGCTACTTAATAAAGGAGGGCCACAATACATTAAATCCAACTGGGCGTGAAATTTCGATAAATGTTAAACCATTTGAAAAGGGGAGTTTTGTAGTTGATATTCTTCTTTTTGCAACAAACCATTCTCAGCAAATTCTAGACTTTGTTGATGGAGCAGATGTTGCCATTAGCCAAGTAAAGGAAACCCTAGAATGGATCGGACTTATAAGTGCTCCTTCCGGGGTTACCTTATTAGAGCTAATTCGAAGATTAAAAGAGCCTCCAAAGACGGTAGAGCAAATTGCCCCGAATGAATATCGATATACTGGAGGAAATAATATTTCCATTACAGTGAATGGTAACGTGAATAAACTTTATCAGAACCCAGTTATTCAGCAGAATCTTCCTAGGGCGTACGAAGATTTATTTGAAAAGACGGGTGTGGACGTCGTAAGAAGTTATTTGAAAGATAAATCTAATGAAACCGAGGTTCTTGTAACCAAAGAAGATTCTTCTGCCTTTGCTGCTTATGCAAACGCAGATTTAACATTAACATCAGAATTTGACGAGACAGAATTTACAGCCTCCCTTAATCCTAAAAGGGGAAGTTATGAAGGGGAGGGACGCAATTGGTCATTTCGTTTTGGAGGAAGCCCTGATAGTGTCATAACGGCGACAGTCAAGGATAGAGTATTCTTGGACAAGATTGAGCGAGGTGAGATTAAATTACATTATCGCGATTTATTAAAAGCAAGGCTTAGGATGCGCCAAGAAATTAGAGACCAACAGGTTAGCAGTGCTATATATGAAATCTTAGAAGTAACTGAATATAGACCTGTCTCAAGTGAGCCTCGACAAGGAAGTTTATTGTCCTAAACTCTTCTCTGTTTTCATTATCTATTCATTTCATCTTTTGGGGTTCTGTGCACTTTCCAACACCCGGTGTTGGAAAAAGAAAAAAGAGCTGGTCAGGCTCTAGAGTTTTTGACCGTTTTTGATTTGATTACAGTTGGCGGAATCCTTGGCCGTAGAACTTCATTTCGTACTGTTTTCCGAAGTAGGTGATCATAATGGGTTCTTCGTCGATCAACTTTCGCATAGCCATCATGATCTCACAAGCAGTTTCGTCGTTGACTGTGGCGTTGTGTAGCCACAAGTAGATCTCCCCGTTATTGAATCCGTTAACGCCTTGATGGAAGAAGTCGTATCTAATCTCTTCGAATTGAACGCTCTTTTCCTTCAGGGTGTGGATGAGACGAGTAGAGAGGTTTGTCAGGATGGTATGCCGAATCTTTCTTCCTTCCGGTTCGGGTACCTTGTGAATGAAACAAGAGGTGCATGGGAAGAATACAAACGAGGTGCCATGATTTTTTGCTAGCCACTCTTCATTCGATGCCTGAAGATATTCAAG
This sequence comes from Candidatus Andersenbacteria bacterium RIFCSPHIGHO2_02_FULL_45_11, assembly GCA_001817055.1. Taxonomy (GTDB): domain Bacteria; phylum Patescibacteriota; class Andersenbacteria; order UBA10190; family UBA10190; genus HO2-45-11b. The sequence continues at coordinate 14,946 of MHHP01000031.1, read as the reverse complement.
CGTGTGGTGTGGATCCGGCTCTGCCATTGTGCCGTCAAAGATATCCCCGACTAGTGTTTGTAGTGCTTGATCAAGCTTGTCGCTTGGATCAACAGCCTGGTCTCGATTAAAATCTACCATTGCAGTATCCTCCGGTGTTTGGGTAAAAAGAGCACTAACGCTTGAATAATGCGTTATATCATGCTATTTTGTCAAAATTGCTATGGAAATCCCTAAAATAAGAAACTTCTGCATTATTGCTCATATCGATCATGGTAAAAGCACGCTGGCAGACCGCATGCTTGAGCTAACGCACACCGTTGAAATGCGAAACATGCAGGCACAGCTGCTTGATTCTATGGAGTTGGAACGTGAAAAGGGAATTACGATTAAACTGCAGCCCGTACGCATGGAATATAAAGGGTATATTCTGAATTTGATCGATACTCCGGGCCATGTTGATTTTCAGTATGAAGTATCTAGAAGCCTCAAAGCTGTGGAAGGTGCAATTTTGCTAGTTGATGCTACGCAGGGTGTGCAGGCTCAAACAGTTTCTAATGTATATTTTGCATTAGAGCAAAATCTGGAAATTATTCCCGTTATTAATAAGATTGATTTACCTGCTGCAGATGTTGAAGGAGTATCAAAAGAAATTATAGACCTGCTTGGAGTGAAGAAAGAAGACATCATGCATATTTCTGCAAAAACGGGGCAAGGTGTACCCGAATTATTAGATGCAGTATGTAGAAAGTTGCCTGCAGCAGTAACGGATGCTTCTGGAAGCCTTCGGGCCTTAATTTTTGACTCGGTGTATGACGACTATAAAGGAGTAGTGGCGTATGTGCGAGTTATGGAGGGGACTATTGGGCACGGCGAAGGTATTACGTTTTTAGGTACTGATGTGGACGACAAAGTGGTTGAAGTAGGAGTATTTAAGCCACAGTTTACGGCGCGTAAAAATATAGGGGCAGGTGAGATTGGATACATTGCAACAGGGCTTAAAAATATTCGCGATGCGCGTGTGGGCGATACTATTACGAAGACGACGCAAAAACAAAACGTTGAACAATTGCCGGGCTACGCAATTCCCCAGCCTAAGGTATTTGCCGGCCTATACCCGGTAGACGCGAGTGATTTCCCGGTATTGCGAGAAGCAATGAGCAAGCTGCAATTAAATGATGCTAGCTTAACTTCGCATATGGAGCGTAGCCACGCTCTGGGCCAAGGCTTTCGGTGTGGATTTTTAGGAATGTTGCATTTGGAAATTGTGCAAGAACGCCTCAAGCGTGAATTTGATATTCCCCTCGTGATTACAACGCCGAGCGTGCTGTATAAAGTGAAGCTTACGAGTGGCAAAGATATGAGCGTGCATACGGCGGACGCATTTCCAGACCCAAGCCATGTACAAGAAATGCAGGAGCAATGGTCTACTGCCGATATTTTACTTCCTGCAAAGTATATGGGTGCCGTGTTTGAGTTGATGCAGCAGCACGAAGGTGTGCTGAAATCTCAAGAATACTTGGGTACTGACAGAATACTGCTGCATTATGAATTGCCGCTGCGCGAGTTAGTTGTTGACTTATACGATCACCTAAAATCGGTTACCAGCGGCTACGGTTCGCTTTCGTACGATATGATCGGTTGGCGACCAGCAGATGTGGTAAAACTTTCTGTGCTTATAAATCATGAAGTTGCGGAAGCGCTGTGTTCTATAGTTCCTCGCCATAAAGCGGAGGCAATTGGCCGTAAAACGGTTGAAAAATTAAAAGAAGTAATTCCGAGGCAGCTATTCGCTGTTCCGCTTCAGGCTGCAATTGGCGGTAAGGTGGTTGCTCGCGAATCTATTTCTGCAATGCGTAAAGACGTGACTGCTAAACTGTATGGAGGTGACGTAACGCGGAAACGGAAGTTGCTTGATAAGCAAAAGAAAGGAAAAAAGCGGATGGCAACAACGGGTTCTATTGAAATTCCGCCAGAAGCGTATATAACTTTACTTAAGAGGTAAGCGATCCCTTCTCCCGTTCTGGGAGAAGGCGAGGATGAGGGGAAATTAATCATAACTGAACGCCCCTCACCCCAACCCTCTCCCACTATTGGGAGAGGGGAACGACAGAAGCAATACGTATGCAACAAAATCAAGAAAACCAAAGCCAAGATGATACAATATTAACGCCCGAAGAAGCTCGGCAGTGGCTTGACGATTTTCTTGTGAAGCATCAAGAAGAGGAATAATCTTGAGGTATGCCATTTGAATTTCAGAAAACAGAATTAGAAGGCGTCGTTATTGTTGAGTCAAAAATCTTTCCCGATGAGCGTGGAGAGTTTGCCGAAATGTATAAGTACTCTGATTTTGCAGCTGCAGGAATTACGGACCGATTTGTACAGACAAACTATTCCAAAAGTATGAAGGGTGTGTTGCGCGGCATGCACTACCAGCTGGCGCCAATGGCACAGGCAAAGCTTGTGCGCGTAACGGCAGGGGCGGTATTTGATGTTGCAATCGATATTCGCAAAGATTCTCCAACATATGGAAAGTGGGTTGGCGTAACGTTAACATCCGAGCTTAAAAATATGCTGTATATTCCCGAAGGATTTGCGCACGGATTTTGTGCGCTCGAGGATGATACGCAAATGGTTTATAACTGTTCGCGAGAATATTCTCCGGAACATGAGCGGGGGATTATTTGGAATGATCCAACTATTAATATTACCTGGCCTATCACTGATCCGATTCTTGCGGATCGCGACGCAAGTTATCCGAAGTTAGAAGATGTGGTAGAATGATCTTATGGATGCAAATGAAATAAGTAAATATATAGATGAGGCCGTAGAAAAGGCGGATATAAAAGCAAAAGAGCGGCATGTTATTTGGCAAAAAGAACAGGATAAGAAGCACGCTGATTGGACTAAGAAGCAAGATGAAAAGCATGCTGTATGGGAAAAGGAATCAGAAGAACGTACGCAGCGATATATTGGCGCGTTTAAAGAAGATCATACGTGGACATTGAAGGCAATCGAAGAAAATACAAAGGATATCCCTGAAATGAAAGAAAAAATCGATATTATGTTTGAAAACATGGCTACTCAGGAAGTGGATATTACGATGCTAAAAGAAGCGGCTCATCGCAGAAATTAAGGAAACGAAAAAATATCCACTCTTGACAAAAGTGTCACAGTAGGCTTATGATGATTAGTTGTGGATGATTTTGCCTGTTCTTAGCAAAACTAAAAACTTTAAGAAGGGGGGGTATCGTGAATCGTTCAGTTGCACTAAGTAACTATGTGTTGGCAATGGAGCAATTTGCGGTTATGCGGGATGCAACTGTGGGCTACTTGTTGCGACAAGAGGTTCTTAATGCGTTGCAGCCTGATGAGATTGCAGAATTGCGGAAAAGGTTTCCAAATCACAGTCTTTTGTTTCAGGGGGATGGTGTAATTCGAGACCAGTGAACGGTGCGTATAACCGGCGGGGTTGGATTTTTCCAATCTCGGCCGGTTCTTTTTTTGTACGGAAATATTTTATGATACTATGAATACATGAGCTTTGTGATTGTTGGGGCTAAGGGGATGTTGGGCAGCATGCTTTCGGTAGTGTTTGCAGATAAGCACCCAATACTGCTAGATAAGGATGAAATAGATATTACGAATGAAACGAGCGTGCGAAAGGCATTGCGCGATGCTGGAGCAACTCACGTTATAAACGCAGCCGCATATACAAATGTAGACGGGGCAGAAGAGCACAGCGATACTGCGTTTGCCGTAAACGAAATAGGCGTAAAAAATTTGGGATTAATCTGCCGCGAACTTTCTGCAACGCTTGTACATTTTAGTACCGACTATGTATTCCCGGGTACTAAGGAAGACGGATACACAGAAGCTGATTCCCCTGGCCCTGCCATTAACGTATATGGCCAATCAAAATTGGCAGGCGAACGTGCATTAAAAGAATCCGGGTGTAACTTTTATCTGGTTCGCACTGCATGGTTGTATGGCCCAAATGGTAAGAACTTTGTTGATACCATGCTGCAGCTTGCCCAGAAGCAGGATCATTTGCAAGTGGTGAGCGACCAGCGCGGATGCCCAACATATACAAAAGATCTTGCAGAATATGTGCGAACTTTATTAGAAGGTGCGTATCCTTTTGGTATTTATCATGGCGTAAATACGGGTAATGCATCGTGGTTTGAGTTTGCGCAGAAGATTTTTGAATATACGTCGAGTATTGCAATTGTAGTAAAACCAATATCTTCGGCGCAGTTCCCTCGCCCAGCGAAACGGCCGGCATTTAGCATTCTGCAAAACACAAAAGGCCCCTCTATGCGCAGTTGGCAAGATGCACTTGCAGAGTATGTAAGGGGTGTATAATGTATCAATCTATGCAAAAACTATTTGAGCAGCATACAAAAGAACTCCAGGATCTGCTGGGGAATTTGGGCAGTTTTCACGAGCAAGTAGCGTCTGCGGTAGCGCATTTGCGTGAGGCGTTTTCAAAAGGCCATACTCTGTATGTAGCCGGTAATGGGGGTAGTGCGTCAGAGGCGCAGCATTTAGCAGAGGAGTTTATTGGCCGGTATCGTACAGATCGCAAACCCTACCCAGCAATCTCGCTTACGGCAGATAGTAACGCCATTACCTGCATTGCAAATGATTTTGGATTTAATGCCATTTTCTCGCGACAACTGGAAGCGCTTGGCCGTGAAGGCGACGTGTTTGTTGCACTCTCCACATCTGGTAATTCTGAGAATATTTTAAAGGCTGTAGATGCTGCTCGTGCAAATGGTATGACGATAATTGCGCTTACGGGCACAACCGGAAAGCTGAAAGATCTCGCGGATGTTGCGATTGAATGCCCATCTGGAACACATAATGGGAAGGCAGTAACAGAACGAATGCAAGAATTGCACTTGCATGCAATCCACATGATATGCGAAGCGTTTGAAGAAACCCCTAGAATCCCGGTATGAATATTTCACTTAAGAGAGCAAAAGAAATTACGGACGCATTCCATAGCAAAAAGATTTTGGTTGTGGGTGATGTATTTTTAGATAGATATGTATACGGTAAAGTGGAACGATTAAACCCGGAAGCCCCTGTGCCTATTTTGCATGCAAAGCGAGAAGAGGATGCAACAGGAGGAGCAGGTAATACGGCGAAAAATGCTGCACTTCTCGGAGCCGCAGTTGTATGTGTTGGTATATCTGGTAACGACGACGCGTCTACAGCTGTTTCTAAGGCGGCGCAAGCGGAAGGGTACGAGCTTGTTCTCATTCGTGATGTGCAGGTGCCAACCATTGTAAAAAAGCGATACGTTGTTGGTAGTCAGCAACTGCTCCGCGTAGACCATGAAGACATTACAGAGCCAGACGCTGCAGTTGAAGACGCGATGATTGCTGCATTTCAAGCACATATTGCGAGCGTAGACGCCATCATTGTTTCGGATTACGCAAAGGGTGCAATTACTGAGCGTGTTGCGCATGCGCTTATGGGTGCAATGAAAGAACACGATATTCCGATGATGGTGGATGCAAAGCCTTCAAGAGCGTCGTATTTTACTGGTGCAACGTATATGTCGCCTAATAAGAAAGAAGCACATGAATACTTGGGTATGAACATGCACGAACAGGGTGGTAAAAAGGCGCACGAATTAGCTGCTATGGTATCTGCATCGTTCGATACAACTGTATTTCTTACTCTTTCGGCAGAAGGAATGTATGTGCAAGAGCGAGGAGGAAACGGGGAATACGTTTCAACTCATTATATTCATGAAGACGATGTTGTTGATACGTCTGGATGCGGAGACACTGCCGCAGTGGCGATTGTATTATCTCGACTTGCCGGAGCAACGTTGGCTGAGGCTGCGGAAATAGGGAATGCTGCAGGGGCAACGGTAGCGCGTAAGGCAGGAGCGGTGGGGATTACGCCAGAAGAGCTTTTGCATACCATGGGTGATCACCATGCCTGAGCTAGTCCACCATTGGCGGTACGATAAGATTCTTCCGCTTGCTGATGCTGCAAAAAAATCTGAAGAGCTGCGCGCAGCTGGCAAAATAATTGTTACGGTGAATGGTTCGTTTGATTTACTCCAAGCAGGCCACTTAGATTTTCTGGAAGAAGCCAAACAGCAGGGAGATGTTTTAATTGTCGGTATTAATACCGATGAGTCTATTCGTGATAAGAAAGGCCCAACTAGGCCGATTGTTCCTCAAGATAACCGCGCAGCGCTTTTAGCAGCTTTGATCTGTGTCGATTATGTAGCAATTATGGAAGGCTCATATAGTGATGAGCCGCACGGATCATTTTTACCTGCGGTAAAGTCGCACATCCATGTAAATGGGGAAGAGTATGGGCCTGTAGAAGGTTGGGTTGAATGGCCCGTTATGGAGAAGCTGGGCATAAAGCCATATCAAGTGAAGCGGCGTCCAAATTTATCAACAACTGAAATTATTGAAAAAATAAAAAAATCATCATGATTATTGTAACGGGAGGAGCAGGATTAATCGGAAGCGCCACGGTGTGGGCGTTGAATGAGCGAGGACGGGATGACGTCGTAATCGTCGATAATGTGGACCATGAAGAGAAAGAACACAATATTGGTCATCTACGGTATGACCAGATGGTTGGGATTGCTGATTTTAGAACACAGCTACTTGCGGGTGAGTGGGATAATTTAGGAGTTGAAGCAATTATTCATTTAGGGGCATGTAGCTCTACAACTGAGAAAAACTGGGACTTCCTGCTAGACAACAACGTGGAATATACCAAGGATATTATTCGATGGTGTGCGGATCATAATGCGCGTTGTATATATGCATCGAGCGCCGCAACATATGGCAATGGAGAGCAAGGGTATAATGACGACCACGCCCTGTTTAATGACCTTGTGCCACTAAACCTATATGGCAAATCAAAATTACTAGTAGACATTTGGGCACGAGATGGCGGCTATTTAAACCACGCTGTAGGGCTTCGATATTTTAATGTGTTTGGGCCAAACGAGTGGCACAAAGAAGCTATGAAGAGCGTTGTGGCAACAAAGTACCCGGAATTGGCAGAAGGAAAGCCGATAACCCTGTTTAAGTCATATAAGGAGGGGTATGGCAATGGAGAGCAGAAGCGTGATTTTGTATATGTAAAAGATGCAGTGCGCGCCACGCTCTTCTTCCTAGACAACCCAGAGCCTGCGGGCGTCTTTAACGTTGGTATGGGGGTTGCAAGGAGTTGGCTTGATTTGGCACGTGCAATGTTTGCGGCGCTAGAAAAACCTGAGCATATTGAATTTATTGATATGCCCGATGGCCTTAAAAACCAGTATCAGTATTTTACCCAGGCAAATATCAAAAAACTTACAGTTGCAGGTTTTGATAGCAACGCTAATTACCGCCTTGAAGATGCCGTGAAAGAGTATGTTACCGAGTATTTGCAGCCTCATATGCATTTGGGAGAATCCTCATAGCGGGATATACTTTTTTCTATGAAAGGCATTATTTTGGCAGGAGGTTCAGGTACACGGCTCTACCCATTAACTCTTGCTATGAGCAAGCAGCTCATGCCGGTGTACGACAAGCCGATGATTTATTACCCGCTTTCTGCGTTGATGTTAGCTGGAATCCAGGATGTTCTAATTATTTCAACTCCGCATGATTTACCAAACTTCCAGCGTTTGCTTGGTGACGGCTCTCGTATCGGTATGAAGTTCTCGTATGTACAGCAAGATAAGCCGAATGGGCTGGCTCAAGCATTTGTGTTGGGGGCTGACTTTATTGGCGATGATTCTTGTGCACTCATTTTGGGAGATAATATTTTTTACGGAAGCAATTTTCAAGAAACACTGAAAGACGCACGTGCGCATGTGGAAGAGCATAGGGGCGGAATGATATTTGCATACCATGTTGCAGATCCGCAGCGGTACGGAGTTGTAGAATTTGATGAAGCGGGCACGGTGCTTTCGATTGAAGAAAAACCTCAAACACCAAAGTCTCATTACGCTGTCCCGGGTATTTATTTTTACGATAATTCTGTTGTCGAAATTGCAAAAAACCTATCTCCATCTGCGCGCGGAGAGTATGAGATTACGGATGTAAATCTAGAATATTTGAAGCAAGGTAATTTGCGAGTATCTCAATTGAGCCGAGGTACAGCATGGCTGGATACAGGCACGCATGCATCGTTGCTGCAGGCAAGCAACTTTGTGCAGGTGGTTGAAGAGCGGCAGGCATTAAAGGTGGGTTGCATTGAAGAGGTGGCGTACCGAATGGGGTATATTACAAAGGCGCAGCTGCAAGCTATTGCACAGGAACTTCTGAAAAGTGGATATGGGAACTACTTGCTTGAGGTTGCCAGTGAATATTGACATATTATATATTATAGCGTAATATCCTTACATTATGGATTACAGTATCGTCGTACCTGCGCATAATGAGGAACAATCAATAGCTCCTCTATATGAAGCTACGAAACGTGTATTTGATGCGTTGGGAGGCGCTTGGGAGCTCATTGTTATTGATGATGGCAGCACGGATGGAACATACGAGGCGTTGAGCGGTATTGCTGACGCTGATTTTCGAGTTAAAATTATTCGTCTTCGCCGAAGCTTTGGGCAGACTGCCGGTTGGTCTGCCGGGTTTTCTGCTGCAACGGGAGATATTGTAATTGTGATGGATGCTGACTTGCAGAATGACCCCGAAGATATTCCGGCAATGATTCAAAAATTACGGGATGAGAATTTCGACGTTATTTCTGGGTGGCGGAAAGATCGCAAAGATACAAGCGCATTAAAGATAGGCAGTTTTATTGGGAATTGGATCCGACGCGCCGTAACGGGTGAAAAGATCCATGATCAGGGTTGTAGTTTGAAGGTGTACCGAAAAGAAGCGCTTCAAGATTTGGAGTTGTATGGCGAGATGCATCGATACATTACCGCGCTGCTTGCATGGAAGGGTTTTAGGGTTGGTGAAATGGTTGTTCGGCACCATGCGCGTAAATATGGATCTACTAATTATACTATTAAGAAAAAACTCAAAGGGTTTTTAGATTTACTCATTGTAAAATTCTGGATTCAATATTCTGCGCGACCCATGCACTTCTTTGGATCTATTGGAGCTGTATGTATCATCGCAGGGTTTCTATTAGGAGGAACATTGGGTACGTTGTGGTTGTTTCGAATTATTGGCCTCAATGGCCGCTCAACGCCGCTGCTCGCTGTACTTCTGGTACTTCTTGGGTTCCAATTTTTGTTAACGGGAGTGCTTGCAGACATTGTTGCTCATACATATTACGCAGAAAAGAAGCCATATTCTATTAAAGATACAAAGGGGTTTTAAATGAATCTCCTGCTCATTAATAACGAATTTCCTCCGATTGGTGGGGGTGGGTCTACTGTTACTAAGTATGCAATTAAGTACCTAGTGAACGCGGGGCATACCGTAACGCTAGTTACTTCTCGTTATCAAGACTTGCCTCACAGGGAAACCATTGATGGGGCAACAGTGATTCGTATCCCGGCGCTACGCAAGTATAAAGATTATAGCTCTATGCTTGAGCTCGTTACGTTTGGAGTGTCTGCGTTGTTATTTTGTACTGGCTATATGATGCGCCATAAAGTTGATTTTATATTTGCATTCTTCGCAGTTCCTGCAGGGTTTTCTGCATGGCTTTTATCGGGTATATTCCACGTTCCGTATGGCGTGTATTTTGGCGGTTCAGATATTCCAAATGCGAATCCATCTCGATTCAGGGTTATATACCCCATTATTACTCCTCTACTTAAAATGATTTGGAAAAAGGCTTCATTTAGATCAGTGTGTTCGAAAGAATTGGAGTTGCTAGGGCGCAAGGCTGACCCTACGAGTGAATTTTTAACAATACCAAATGGTGTGGAAACGGACCGATTTACACCGATTGAACGTTCTGCAAGCCCCAAGGTAAAGATTTTATTTATTGGTCGTCTTATTCCTCGCAAAGGGTTTCATCGTGTAGTGCAGGCGTTACCGGAAGTGCGTAAACGTGTCTCGGTTCCATTTGAAGTTGAGGTTGTAGGCACTGGGGCGCATCGCAGCGAACTTGATACATTGGCTGAAGAGCTGCATGTGAGCGACCTTATTCGCTATGTGGGAATGGTTCCGTACGACAAGCTGGAGAAGTCGTATCAGTATGCTGATATTTTTGTACTTACGTCGCTATCAGAAGGTATGCCGAGTGTGATACTGGAAGCTATGGGGTGCGGTTTGCCTATTATCGCAAGCGATGTAGGGGGGAATAACGAAATTGTGCATGAGGGCGAAAATGGGTTCCTTATTCTCGGAGATGATGTGCGTTTGCTTGCAGATAGAATGGTAGCCCTTTTAGAAGATGCGCAGCTGCGCCGCCGAATGGGTAATAAGAGCCGCGAACTTGCACTTGCGTATGATTGGAAAAATATTATGGGCAAGTATAATGAGCTAATCGAGAAATATGGATCACGCACTTAAAAGCAAAAACATTCTTATTACAGGCGGGGCCGGCTTTTTGGGTAGTAGCCTTGCCCGCAAACTTGTTGCGCTTGGGGCTAATGTTAGTATTTTGGATGCGATGCTTCCTCTGTATGGCGGCAACCTTTTTAACCTGGATGACATTCGCGATTCTGTTACCTACGTGCAAGGAGATATTCTAGATGCAGATTTGATGCACTCACTTGTTCGTGGGAAGGATGTTGTATATCACTTTGCAGGCCAAGTAAGTTATATTGATTCAAAAGAAAAGCCATTTTTGGATTTGGATATGAATGGCAAAGGATGCCTTACGGTATTAGAAGCAGTACGTACCGAGGCGCCACATGCACGTATCCTGTTTTCCTCCTCTCGACTTGTATACGGAAAGATTTTAACTACTCCGGTATCAGAAACGCATCCTACGCAGCCACTCTCAATGTACGGGATTCATAAGCTGCTTGGTGAAAAATATTGCCAGTATTACACACATACATTTGGTATGGATACTGTTTCTCTGCGTATTCCAAATCCATATGGTCCACGCCAGCAAATGAAGCATAATAAATATTCGATTGTAGGCTGGTTTGTGCGGCAGGCAATGGAAGGGAAGGCAATTACCGTATACGGAGACGGGTCGCAAGAGCGGGACTATTTATATATTGATGACATTGTAGATGCATTTCTCGAGTTAACACAGCATGGAAAACGAGGTGAAGTGTATAATATTGGAACGCATGAGCGGGTAACGTTCGGAGATATGGTAGATGCTGTTATTCACGAGGTGGGGAGTGGCGAGCGAAAAAATATTCCGTGGCCAGAACATTACGAAAAGAATGAAACAGGGAACTATATTGCAGATACATCGAAGATTGAAGCTATTACATCGTGGAGGCCCCAGGTTTCTTTAAAAGAAGGTATCCGCCGCATGGTGGAATACTATAAAACGAACAAAAAGCAATATTGGTAAAATAGGGGTTGACAGTCTTGTTCTCTTAGCATATAATGGGCGCAGCTATTCCCGTAGCTTTTGTTCCTTCCCCCCCGCCATGCAGACATATTTGATGTTTGCATAGTTCTCACCCTTTCCACGGAGGACCTGAGCATGCTAGTTCTGTCGAGACAACGAGACGAGAGCATCATCATTGGTGACCACATCGTCATTACGGTGGTAGATATTCGCGGCGATAAGGTGCGTTTGGGGATCGAGGCTCCTAAAGAGGTTCCCGTCCATCGCCAAGAAGTTTACGAGGCCATTCAACGAGAAAATGCTCTCAAGACCAATGCCCCCAAAGACGAGCTGCCGGCTGAAAAGAAATCGTAATTTCACCGGTCGCCCTCAACCACGAGCCACGTTCTTACCAAAGAACGGGGCTCTTTTTCTTTTTGTATATATAGAAGGCTTTGGCCGTTTGCTTCAATGGCCGCATATTGGCTCGCGTTATACGCGGTATCTATAGTAGTTGTGATGGCATGGTCGCGGGTATCAATTTCCGAAAATATTAGATTATTGTCTACGCCGTAGAGAATGTGGTTGCCATCTGGCAGCCATTGGGGGTTGGTTATGGGGCGAGATAAGCGAGCAACTAAGTGCAGTTCGCCTGGTGCTGTGCTTCCTGTATTAGCACCTTCGGGAACATAGGTATGCAATGCTCCGTCTGCGGTCTGAATGAGCAGCGTGGTGCCATCAGGAGACCAAGCGGCTTCCTGTACTCCAAAGGCAATGTGGTGTATTTGTTTTTGTTTAGTCACGAGCGTGAGTTCGTTATTTCCCAGTAACAAGGCAATCTCACCATTTGATCCAGGTATAATCTTTTGAGCACCCTGCTGTGTGTCGCTTGCGTGTATTTGAGTTTCTGTACTCCCTATGCGTTTTGAAGTAAGTGTATTGTCTATCGTTTGCAATATAAGCGTACGGCCACTGATCGCGTATGCGTTGATGTTCTGCGCAACTTGCTCTATTTCTTTTGTTCTGATGTCGTATGCAATTAGGGAACGCTTTTTATCTATGAGTAAAATGCGGCCAGTTGTGCTGGGGTCCCAGGCCACAGATGAACCACCTACCATAGCAGGTGCTGAAACAGTTTGTAGTGCACTTCTATCAAGTTGAATAATCTCATACGTTTGTTTTGTATGCGTAATAAGCAGATGTGCTTCGTTTGGCGACCAAGAAATTGCAGTCGGGTTGCCCGATAGTTGAAGAGGAGATGTTAGTGCAACCCCTGTGTCATCATGTATTGTCAGATTATTTTTTGCGTCTACAGATGCTAGTAATCTGGATGTGGGCGATAGGGCAAATAATGCGCTTTGGGGGATTAGAACATCTCGATCCATATTTGATGGCAAAAGTTGTATCGACCGTAGCTCCGTTGCAGCTCCTGGTAAAATTTCTATTTTTTTCTCCCACGGTGCATATCCTTCTTTCGTAACGCGTACAGCTACTCGGCCTGGTAGGAGGTTAGGAATAGAGCGAGGGAGAGTACCGTAGAGTTTACCGTTTACTTCTACTATTGCTTTGCGAGGGGCGGCATCTATAATCGCAACGCCAACTAACTCACCCCTATACCCCATTGCGTATAAAATAATGAGCGGAGCCACAATCGCAAATAGTACACAGGAAATAATAAGCAGTATTCTTCGTATGTAGAGCTTCATATTGTACGAGTATACGTCTCATTGAAACTTCTTGCCATATTCGGTACGCTTAAGCTCTATGCATCTTGAGATTCATGGTCCTTCCCGTCTTTCTGGAGAAATCCCCGTATATGGGTCTAAAAACGCTGCTCTTCCTCTTTTGGCTGCATCGCTGCTCACCCCAGAAACTGTTGTCCTTACTAACATGCCTAAGATTCGGGATGTGGATAGCATGAATGCTATCTTGGCTTCGTTAGGGGCGCAGGTATCGCATACGGGTGATGTTGTGCGAATTACCGCCTCGGATATTCACTCTAAGAGTATTTCTGTAGAAGCAATTGGACTCTTGCGCGGATCAATCTTGCTTTTTGGCGCTCTGTTAGGGCGAGACAAATTTGTAAGCTTGCCGCTTCCGGGCGGCGATATTATTGGAGCGCGGCCAATAGACGTTCATCTCGATGGCTTTATACAACTAGGTGCGCAAGTAACTTCTGATGCCGATATGGTTACGGTTGATGGGTCATCAATGAAAGCTGGCCTTGTTGTGCTCAAAGAATTTTCGGTTACTGCAACAGAAAATCTTTTACTTGCGTGTGCAACGTTGCCTGGGACAACAACTATTCATATAGCTGCCGCAGAGCCACATGTAATTGCGCTATGCCAGATGCTGCGTGGAATGGGCGCGGAAATTGTTGGTGAAGGCACTCATACTATTACGATTACAGGTACTCCACAGCTTGGCGGTGTTGAATTTACGAATATCCCTGACATGCTTGAGGCTGGATTTTTTATCTTGCTTGCAGCTGCATCAAAGTCAGAGCTCACAGTTACTGGGGTCCCGGTACAGGATTTATTGCTATTTTTTAAGCGCTGCGATGATATTGGTATTAAGTATACGATTTCAGGAGATTCTGTGCGGGTACTACCCAGTACGCTTTCTTCATTTGCAATCCAAGCCCTACCGTATCCGGGCATTGCAACTGATCTGCAGGCTCCGTTTGCCGTTATTGCAACTCAGGCAGCGGGTAGCAGTTTAATTCATGACCCTATGTACGAAGGGCGATTTAAACATGTTGCAGAGCTAGTGAAGATGGGCGCAAACGCTGTAGTTTGTGACCCGCACCGCGTGATTATTAATGGGCCTACAGCATTAGTAGGAAGGCGGATTCCGAGTCTCGATATTCGTTCCGGTGCAACGCTTGTTATGGCCGGCCTCATTGCGCAAGGTACAACTATTATAGACCAGGCTGAAATTATTGAACGAGGGTATGCCAACCTTGTCGACCGTCTTACTGCAGTTGGCGCTTCTATAGCTGCCCACGAATAATGGCTCTTACGCGGAAAATTGCGATTGATTTAGGTACTACAAATACCTTAATGTACGTACCTGGAAAAGGCATTGTATTAAACGAACCTTCTGTAGTTGCAGTGTCGCAACATGATAACGCCGTGCTTGCAATTGGGAGCGAAGCATTTGCGATGATCGGCCGCACACCAGAAAGTATCATCGCTCACAGGCCGTTAAAAGACGGCGTGATTGCAGATTACCGCGTTACAGAGGCAATGCTCCGGTATTTATTAAAGAAAACCGGCGCCTCTGTTCGTTTTCTTCGCCCGGAAGTGTTAGTGTCTGTGCCTGCGGGTATTACGAGTACTGAGCGCCGTGCTGTTGTAGATGCCACTATTTCCGCTGGTGCAAAGGCTGCGTATCTCATTAAAGAGCCTGTTGCTGCTGCTATTGGTGCAAGTATTCCAATAGGAGAGAGCTCCGGGCATATGATTGTTGATATTGGTGGGGGGACTACAGAAGTCGCTGTTATATCATTAGGGGGAATTGTTACGGCGCACTCTGCGCGTGTAGGGGGGAATG
>MHHP01000030.1 GCA_001817055.1 Candidatus Andersenbacteria bacterium RIFCSPHIGHO2_02_FULL_45_11 | reverse complement strand
TGTGCGGGCCCCCGTCTATTCCTTTGAGTTTTAGTCTTGCGACCGTACTACCCAGGCGGCAAACTTAACGCGTTAGCTTCGACACTGAGAGAGTCGATACTCCCAATGCCTAGTTTGCATCGTTTACGGCATGGATTACCGGGGTATCTAATCCCGTTCACTTCCCACGCTGTCGTCCCTGAGCGTCAGGACAAGGCCAGTAAGCTGCCTTCGCAATTGGTGTTCTCCCTAATATCAACGCATTTCACCGCTCCACTAGGAATTCCGCTTACCTCTCCTTGCCTCAAGAATAGTCGTATCCACTGCAGCCTCTCGGTTGAGCCGATAGGATTTCACAGAAGACGCACTACTCCGCCTGCGGACCCTTTACGCCCAATAATTCCGGCTAACGCTTGGGGCCTCTGTATTACCGCGCCTGCTGGCACAGAGTTAGGCGCCCCTTTCTTGTATGGTACCGTCAAAGTTCTTCCCATACGACAGCAGTTTACAACCCGAAGGCCTTCTTCCTGCACGCAGTATCGCTCGGTCACACTTTCGTGCATTGCCGAAGATTCTCGACTGCAGCCACCCGTAGGTGTCTGGACCGTGTCGCAGTTCCAGTGTTGGGGGTCGTGCTCTCACATCCCCTACCCGTCGTAGCCTTGGTGAGCCATTACCTCACCAACTAGCTGATAGGACGCAGGATCTTCCGGAAGCGATAAATCTTTACTAGGAGAACTTTCATTCTCATAGACCATGGGGTATTAGTTCACCTTTCGGTGAATTATTCCCCACTTCCGGGTAGATTTCCAACGTGTTACTAACCCATTTGCCACTATCTCTACAATCTTTTTAGTATTGCTACCAAATTGAAAAAAGAGATCGTTCGACTTGCATGCCTTATCCATACTGCCAGCGTTCAGCCTGAGCCAGGATCAAACTCTTAATAGTGAATAGCTCTTTACAATCGCGCAAAATTGCGCATCTATTCTTGTCCGTGTCAAAGTCCGCATGATTCTTTGCACGGGCTGTAATTGTCAAAGTTCTGTCCTAGAATCAAAAAAGACTCTCTCCAGTCGTATAAAGCAGTATACGTGCGGTAAATACCCTGTCAAGCGATATTACAGGGCAATAACGATAAGGAGTGTGAGGATGATTCCAACGAGCGCGCCTACGAACGCTTCGAGAGGTTTATGGCCCAGTTGAGTTTCCAAAAGCGGGAATGTTTTTTGCTCTTCTTTGGGAAGTTTTGAGATGAGTTTATGAAGGGCTTCTCCATGGTGGCCCAAGAAGATTCTCATGCGCAGCGCATCGTCCAAAATAATGATGGCAAGAACGACTGCTATTGCAAAGGCTGCACTGGATATTCCTTCTTCCCACGCAATAACTGTAAGCAGTGAAAACGCGAACGCCGTGTGCGCGCTCGGCATTCCTCCATAATGGGGAAGATGCGAATGTATCGCCGTCATTTCTGAGTGCCAATTTTTATTAAAAAACCGTTTCGAAAACTGGGTAACAAGACCAACTAAAAGCGGAATTAAAAACAAAAATGTTGTCATAGGGTTGGGTTTTTCCGCCACGTAGCAATTGCCTCGTGATTACCTGATAGTAACACACTGGGAACATCCCAGCCGTTATATGTTTCTGGTTTTGTATATTGCGGTGATTCGACGTAGACGGTAGACGGTAGATTGTAGTCTGTAGGAGTATTAAATGACTCATCGAAGAGCGATGCGGGGTTGCCGAGTACTCCAGGGACTAATCGTAATGCAGCTTCTGCAATGATCAATGCAGGAAGCTCGCCACCCGCAAGCACGTACGGGCCAACAGAAATTTCTTCATCTGCTAGGTGGTCTGCAACGCGTTGATCAATGCCTTCATATCGGCCACAGATTAAAATTATATGATCAAGTTTTGATAGCTCAATTGCTTTTTGCTGCGTAAACTGCTTCCCGCGTGCAGACAAAACAATAACGTGCGGTTTATCGGGGCCTGCTATGAACTCAACGTGGTTCAGGGCTGTGTGAATCGGCTCAATCTTCATTACCATTCCCGCACCGCCTCCGTACGGCGTGTCGTCTACGGTTTTGTGCTTATCTTGAGCAAAGTCTCGAATATTCGTCAGATGAATATCGGCAAGCTTATCTTCCTGTGCACGGCCAACAATGCTCGTGGCAAGGTACGGCGCAATTGCCTCAGGAAATAATGTTAAAATATCGATTCGCATATTGTGAGTATAGAGGAGTTGCAGTTTTTGTCATGCCGGACTTGATCCGGCATCCAGACAATTCGACGTCGACGTGGATCCCGGCTCGGGGGCCGGGATGACAGGCGTGGTAATAATTAGAGCAACTAAAAACCCGCTCGTAAGCGGGTTTTTTGATACTTCAGTGAGTTGTTACAGCTCGAGGTTATCGAGTGCTTCTTCTACTGATTGCTTTGGCATTTCTGCTACAGGAGCTTGTGCAACTGGAGCGTCAGCTACTGGCATTACGGGCGTTCCTTCAGCTGCAGCAGGTCGTACTCCGCGAGTCGAACCTTCTGGTTCGTTAATCTTCAGGTTAACGCGTGCGTTGTTACGTGCGCCGATCACACGAAGAAGTGTGCGGATAGATTTTGCAGTCGCACCTTGGCGTCCGATAATCTGGCCCATATCTTCTGGGTTTACGGTGAGGGTAATAAGCACTCCCATTTCGTCAATCGTGCGGTCCAGCTTTACATCATCTGGGTGATCAACGATAGATTTAACTACGTATTCCACGAATTCTACATCGTGAGACTGGCGATCATTTTCTTCCATAGGAATTTAGGTTGAATACTTAACGATTAATATGTATATGATAGCAAAAAGCTGTTCCCGCGTCAATGTTGCTTACGCTGCGGGGGTTGCTTCTGCCTTCACCGGCTTTGGATGCCACAGCATCCGCTTTTCGCCTTTGATGACGTTATGTTTGATCAAAAGGTTGTGAACGGTGTCTGATGGATGTGCGCCTTTACTAATCCATTCCTGAACAGCCGCAGCATCTACCTCAAAGGCATCTGTATGAGGATTGTAATGTCCGAGGTCTACTAAGAACTTGCCCTTAATAGGAGCGTGCCCGTCAGCAACAACTACTCGGTATGTTGCATATCCGCGCTTTCCTCTTCGTTGAAGTCGAATTCGTACCATGGGTGAAATCCTATACTGCTATGGTTGGCGCGTCAAGATGCTCTTGTGCAATTTCTTCTAGTTTTACCGAATACAGGGTTGAAACGCCATCAGCATGCATTGTGACCCCATATAAAACATTTGCAGAGGCCATTGTTTCTCTATTATGGCTAATGACGATGCTTTGAGTAGTATGGGATTGCTGTTTGAGCAGCATGGCAAATCGGCGAGAGTTTGCTTCATCGAGCGCCGCATCAACTTCATCAAGGACGATAAAGGGGGGTTCTTGTGCGTTGAGTATTGAAAGTAAAAGGGCGAGGGACGTAAGTGCTCGTTCTCCTCCAGATAGTAGGGATACGTGCCGTGTGCGCTTTCGAGGAGGAGTGACGGTAATATCAATTCCCTCATCGTTTTGAGTAAGATGTGCACTTCCTCCTCCAAACAGTTCGATGAAAAATTTTTGAAACGAAGTATTGATCTGCTCGAATTGCCGAGCGAATGTCTCGTCCATTTGCGCAGTTACTTCTGTAATGCATCGCTCAATGTCTTGCATTGTGCGTTCAATATCGCCAAGTTGTTGAGAAAACTCTTGTGCACGCTTGGAAGCTTCTTCATATTCTTTCACTACAAGCTCATCGCGTTGCCCAACTGCGGATATTTTATCGGCTAGTCGGCGCAATTCTTCAGGATTGATAAACGCAGTTTCAGGTATGGGGGTGGACGGAATTCTTGAGAGAAACTCGGTTCCGCATTCCCGCAAAATTTCTTGCTCCAGTTCAGCTGCTTCACGCTCCGCCTGCTGAAGGCCAATGCGCGCAGTTGCACCCTGGCGCTCGGATGCAATTTCGTCTTGTCGTGCGCGCTCCAGTGCAGCAGATCGGGCAGTATAGTCCGGATTCTGTGATGCTGTCTTTTGCGCAGGCGCCTGTTTTTCTTCCAGCAGTGCCGTAATAGCGCCTATGAGCTTTTGGAGTTCTGCATTATCTAGGCTTTTGCCTCCCAAGATGCTTGCAAGAGCATGCTCAGAAGCACGAAGAAGGGCACGCGCCTGAGTGGTGAATGGTGTTGTGGGTACAGTTGCTTGAGGAGCTACCACCGATTCCATTTTTGCTTCCTCGGCTGCAATGCGAGCATTTCGTGCACGAATAATATCTTGTTCTGCCTCTTGCAGCGCTGTTTGCGATGCAAGAATTGCACGTTGCCCTTCATGCCACGCAGCTGTATACCACTCATGCTGCTTTTCTTTGAACTCCCGTTCCCACGCATCGCGCTTTTCGTAGCGGTCGATTTGACGCTGCAGAAATGTTACTTTCGGGGTAAGTTCGGCAAGCACAGCGCGAATTTCATCGGCATGAGTTTTCGCCCGTGCTAATTTTAGATTCGATGTATTCAGGGTGATTTTTAGAGGTTTAATTCCAGTCGCCTCATCAAATAGTTCACGGCGGGCCGCAGGCGTTGCAGTTAAATATTGGTCTACGGTGCCTTGAGAAATAACGGCATAGCTCTTGGTGCCTATACCTGCTTGTGCGAGCATGTGCTGTAAGTCTAGGAGTCGCACGTCTTCTCCGTTAACGGTATAGCTGCTCTCTCCGTCTCTATACAGCGTGCGTGCAATTGCGATTTCTGCTGCATCTATGGGGAATTTGCCCGATTCGTTATCAAACGTAAGTTGTACAAACGCCCGATCAACAGTTCCGATTGATCCGGAATACAAAACATCCGTACGTTCTTTTGCGCGCAATGCTTTTACGGACTGTTCTCCTAATACCCAGCGGATTGCTTCTGCAATGTTTGATTTTCCGCTTCCGTTTGGGCCAACTACGCCCGTAATCCCGGGTCCAAATGATACATGAACTCGTTTCGCGAATGATTTAAATCCTTGGATATCAGCCGAGAGAAGCTGCATGGTGTTAGAAAAAGACTGCGATGATAAACGCGGCAATTAATGCAAGAGATAACAGGAATTGGATGATCGCTCCGCCTATAATGCCAACCATGGATTGAAAGGCCACTCTCGCAGCAGTGTTTGGTGAGCTGCCCTCAAGTAGCGCGCCTACTAGAGCGCCGGCAAATGCGCCAATAAAAATTCCCACTGGGCCGGCCATTGTGCCGAAGAGTGCGCCTACAAATGTACCGACAAGTGCTTTTTTCTTTCCACCGGCAGACTTTGCAGCCCATACTGAGCCAAAATACTGCGCGCCGGAGGCTATGAGCGCAGCTATGCCCAAATACACTACCGTTGAAACTTCGATCGCTGTAAAATGATCTGCAAATGCGTAGATCAGAATGCCCGCATACACTAGCCCTATACCGGGCAGCGCAGGGATAAGGGTTCCGAGGACGCCTAGTAAAAAGAGGATGATTGTAATAACGATGATGAGGATGCTCATATGGTCTTGCTTTCGATGGTGCGCATAAGTTCTGCTAGCGCAATCGCGGCAGCGTGCTGTTGCGCCTCTTGTTTGCTACTGCCTCGCCCTTCTCCCATGTTTTTGTCGTGCAGGTATACGCCCACAATAAATTCCTTTGCATGGTCGAGGCCAGATTCTCTCATCACTTTATATACGGGGGTGATGCGATAGTGGTCTTGCGCCAGTTCTTGAAATTTACTCTTTGTATCAATGTGAAGGCCTTTCTCTACAACTTCGGGTAGTTTTGAAGTTATAAATGTATCTACTACCGTTTTCGTTGCATCGTATCCTTGATCTTCATAAATAGCACCTATAACGGCTTCCACGGCATTTGCTAAGATATAATTGCGTGCCTTTCCCGTGTCTTTGCTCTCTCCGCGCGACATAAGTAGGTATTCTTCCAGTCCCATCTCTCGTGCAACTGAAGACAGC
>MHHP01000029.1:17880-22705 GCA_001817055.1 Candidatus Andersenbacteria bacterium RIFCSPHIGHO2_02_FULL_45_11 | reverse complement strand
AGGGCTGTTTTTGCCGCGTCTACTTTTGTGCGCGCCTCATGCAGCTTTTGGCTGGCCGCTTCAATAGCCGCATCTGATGCACGCTTATGCTGTAACAGTACAATGCTCACGCCGAGTGCGACCAGTAGAAGCACTGCAATACCTGCAAATATTTTACTGGATTTTGGAAGTGAAAATCCCCATCGGAGTATGCCTGTAAGCGATGGTTTGGGTAGAGATGGCTTTGGGATAGATATAGTGTGAATCTTCTTCGTAGCCCCGCGCGACACATCTTTTACTGCCGGCCATACCCATGTTTTGGCTATGCGCCATATGTGTGAAGAGATAGATCCGATTAGTAGGACTGCTTGGGCTACACCTGAGCGCTTTATAATGAGTGGGCTGCGCGGGCCAGATACAGAAGGAACGGCATTCCTGCGCTCTGCTGATGGCTGTACGGGCGTGGCTTCTTGCTTTGGATTTGCTACGTATGCAGGCAGGAGTGTTACTACTGTTACGGAAAGTGGTACGCGGTGGCCTTGGTCTAAATAGAGCTGTTCTAGCCTGGACCCTACGGTTGATGCAGAATGCTCCAATGCAAACCGGCCCACATCTACAGATCGGAAGAGTGATTCAAATGGGGCGGATGTAAAGAAGAGGGCATCGCGCGCTTCTACCTCTCCGCTTGCAACCTGTGAAAATGTCTTGAGCGGATCCGTGATAGGAAAGTGCGATATACCTTGAGAAATATTGGTCACATTGCTTTTGCGTGCAAGTAATACTGCACCCGCGCCTGCTACGCTTAAGTGCAACTGGGAGCCACTGAGTACCCCAACTGCTACATGGAAATGGCCCATCCAGTCTCGTATGCCAGATTCAGCAGAATCGTAGAGAATGAGGTTTGCTTGGTGGAGCGCCATTTCAAAGCTGGTAGAAGGAGAGCGCGTAGGGATACGGTAGTATTCCCGCTGGATTGCTGTCATTACGGTGTCTAGGAGCGGCTTCCCGATGCCTCCTCGGTTTTCCGTTTCCGCTGCCGCAAATAGGAAGCCAAGGCGTTCTTCTTCGGGGGCGGGTTCAAATAGGTACGTTTCGCATACAATTTCCGGATCTTTGCACAAAATCAGCTCTTGGGCAGAAGGGGTGAGGCGTGAAGGTTTCATGGTCGAAAGTATAACATGAATTTGCGTCTTGAAACTGCCCAGCGTACACTTTTAACCATTAACTCTATGTCTACGAAACCATTCCCGCTTGAGAAAATCTTCGGTTCCCGTACCAGGGTAAAGATTATTACCTTGTTTACGACAGGAGTAAAACGCCCGTATTTCGTTCGTGAAATCACCAGAACTGTAAATGAGCGATTAAATGCTGTTCGCCGTGAGCTGCAGATTTTGGAGAAAATCGGTATGCTTGCAACGTATGAAGAGAAACGCAAAAAGTACTACATGATTGATGAAGCATTTCCACTGTACGATGAGCTGGCATCTATAATGCAGAAGGCAGGCCCAGGTGTTGAAGACGCGCTCTTTAAGAATCTAGAACAGGTTGGCAATGTGTTGTATGCGTGTGTAACGGGGTATTTTACCGCAAATGCATCTGCTCCTACGGACCTCTTTATTATAGGGGAAGTGGATGATAAGAAGCTGGAGCAATTTGCGAAAAATATTGAACACCAGATCAGCCGTGAAATCAGTTACACTCCGATGACGATGAACGAATATCGATATCGCCTAAATTTTAGCGACTTGTTTCTTCGCCAGATCTTTGGAGGCACCTATAAGGAGATTATCAACGCACTGCCTCACGACTTAAAGCCTTCCGAGGCAATGAACCAAAAATCCAAAAATATCATCCGCGAAGGAGTGACGAAGAGCTTGTAAAAATCCCCGAAAGGGGATTTTTTGTTACTCGCGATACCCCTCAACCGATGAAATGTGTATAAATCGCATGTTTTGGCTATTGCGTAGGGGAGTGGTAGAGGAGTATCGTGGGTAATACGTGGATAAGTGTGGGGAAAAGTGGAGACCAATGTGTATAACCCCACAAAACGCGTCCGTTTAACCTCCTTCACCTAAGCAGAGACTATGTTTATCGGCGAATACAACCACAATTTGGACGAGAAGGGGCGCATGAACATGCCCGTAAAGTTTCGTCGCGACTTAACAGGTGGTGCCGTGATAACGCGAGGGCTTGATCACTGCCTCTTTGTATACCCGAAGGCTGAGTGGGAAATAATGGCTGCAAAATTAGCCGCACTTCCTATTACCCAGAAAAATTCTCGTGCGTTTGCCCGGCTTATGCTGGCAGGTGCATGGGATGTGGAGCTAGACAGCCAAGGCCGAGTAATGATTCCTGAATACCTGCGGCAGTATGCTGCAATAGATAAGCATATTATTGTTGCCGGGCTATATAACAGGATTGAAATTTGGGATGAGGACGCATGGAGAGATTACAAGGCGAAGACTGAAGAAGACAGTGATGAAATTGCAGAAAGTATGGGCGCACTTGGAATATGAGTGAACATATTCCAGTACTCGTACAAGAAGTGCTTTCATTTCTTTTACCCAAACCAGGTGACACGCTCTTGGATGCAACGCTTGGCCACGGTGGCCACGCAAAAGCATTCCTGGATGCGGCGCCAGATACTCATGTTATCGGCATCGATGCAGATAGCGCTGCGCTCGAAATTGCAAAGCAAACACTCGCGTCGTATGGCGATAAGGTAACGTATGTTCACGGTAACTTTTATGAGTTACCAGATGTACAAGTGAATGCAGTTCTGTTCGACCTTGGCATTGGAAGCCATCAGATTGCGGACGAGACCAGAGGGTTCTCGTTCACATCTCCCGGCGCACTTACGATGCAATATGGAGAACATGCAGCACTGCCAGATTCCAATCTTTCTTCAATCAATGAACTAACCCAAAAGCTGCATCGATACCCAGATGCGGAGGATATAGTGAATTCGCTCTCTCCAACTGCCCTTGCAGAGCTAGTGCGAGTATACGGCGAAGAGCGATATGCGGGAGTAGTAGGGAATGCGATTGCAGAAGGTAGGCCGTTTGCCAGCGCAGCAAGGCTTGCAAAGGCAGTAGAAGCTGCTCTGCCGGCGTTCTATGAAAAAGGAAGAATTAACCCTGCAACCCGAACATTCCAAGCGTTGCGCTTGGCAGTCAACCGTGAGCTGGAAGTATTAGAAAAGGCACTTCCCGCCGCATTAGACAGGCTACTACCAGGAGGCGTGATTGTAGTAATTAGCTTTCATAGCTTAGAAGACAGAATTGTAAAGCGATACTTTAGGAGTGAGGCACAAGGGTGTATATGCCCACCCCAGCAGGTGGTATGCATATGCAGCCACAAGCCCCGGCTCGAAATACTCACCAAGCGCCCCGCATCAGCAACAGAAGAAGAAGCCAAAACGAATCCGCGAAGTAGAAGCGCAAAAATACGCGCCGCCAAAAAAATATAAGAAGCTATAAAAATCTAAACAAACACTAACACAAACATATGACCGCAAACATTCAACAGCATATAACCCCGAGGCGCGAAAAAAAGTTCTCTTCCGCCATGAAGAATAATCTAGGTTTGGTTGACCATACAACGGCAGCACTTATGTTTGGTATTGCAGCAGTTGCGATTGTTGGAATGTTAGGATTCTTTTACTTACAACAAGTAGTGCATACGGCATCGCAAGGCACAGATGTTCATCAGCTCGAAGCAAGCATCTCAGATTTGAAGGAAAAACAGAGAAAGCTGGAACTAGAAGGAGCACAGCTTCGATCTCTTAAAAATATTGAAGGCGATATGCAGGAGCTCAATCTTGTTCCTACTGACAAAGTGTCATACTTAGCTCCGGTAGACGAACATCTTGCGGTTCGTATCCCATAAATGAAACAAGCAAATCAGGATCTACGGGTAAAAATATTAGTACTTGGAGGGTGTGCGTTATTTGGCATCCTCGCATTTCGCCTGGTTGATCTCCAGATCTTAAAGCACGGGCATTTTTCGGATATTGCAGAAGCCCAGCGTAAGCGCGCATCAGATCTAATTCCGCATCGAGGAACTATCTACGTACGAGAAGGAAAGGGAGGAGATATCTTTCCGCTTGCAAGCAATACAAAGGCGTGGATTGCATACGCAGTGCCACGTAATATGAAAGACCCACATGGAGTTGCCCGCAGCTTAGCTCCACAGCTTGCTGCATCTCGAGAACGGCAAGCGCAGCGTACTCGCGATAGCATTGAGCGCACTGGGCAGAATAATATTTTAAAGTTTCAGCCATCTCCTTCACCCGATATCGAAACACCCACACCCGAACCTTCTCCGACGGCAGAGCAGTCAATTGCGCTGCTTGAATCGCAGCTAACTGCGCGGTTTGACCAGCGCACAGATCCGTATGAGCCGCTTTTACGTCCATATGAAGTGCTAGATACAGAGCTTCTTGCATTCCTAGAAGACAAAAAACTGGAGGGCATTGTATTAGAAGAGCAAGAAATACGTACGTACCCCGAAGGTTCGCTTGCTGCACATCTTATTGGGTATGTAGGGTTTAATGATGCGCGCAGAGTAGGCCGCTATGGAGCAGAAGGCTACTTTGATTCTCAGCTTAGGGGCGATCTTGGGTTCTTATCGGGCGAGCGTGATACGAGTGGGCGCATTATTGGGGTTGCGGCAAATGAATTTCGCGCAGCGCAAGACGGATCCGACGTAGTGCTAACAATAGATCGAGTTGTGCAATCATTTGCAGAGCAGGAATTGCAAAAGGGAGTAGAGCGATATCGTGCAGAGCGGGGAAGTATTTTAATTATGAACCCCAAGACAGGCGCAATACTTGCAATGGCAACCT
>MHHP01000029.1:0-17852 GCA_001817055.1 Candidatus Andersenbacteria bacterium RIFCSPHIGHO2_02_FULL_45_11 | reverse complement strand
TGCGGTGCGTGATGCGCGGGTGCAAACGAACCCGATCGTATCGGATAGTTTTGAGCCAGGGTCTATTTTAAAGCCCGTTATTATGGCTGGCGCTATGAATGATGGCCTGATTGAGCCCGATACGACTATGGTAGATAACGGGCCGGTTCAGGTATCAAAATTCACCATTAATACGTTCGACGGAAAGCACCTTGGCGTACAAACTATGACGCAAGTATTAGAGCAGTCTAATAACGTGGGCATGGTGTGGTTAGGGCAAAAAATGGGCTCAGAAAAAATGTATGATTACTTGCGCAGGTTCGGCTTTGGAGAGAAAACCGGCATTGAGCTGGATGGGGAAACGCAGACTCGTGTACAGGAGCCTCAAAAGTGGAATGTTGCGACACTGGCAACTACCGCCTTCGGGCAGGGAATTGCAGTCACTCCGATCCAAGCGCTTAACGCAATCAACGCCATTGCAAACGACGGTTTATTAGTACAGCCGCATATTGTACAGAGTATTAAGAATGGTTCAGGAGAACAGGTTACGTCTTCCGCGCCTATTCGCCGTGTAGTGACGCAGCAGACTGCAGAGAAAGTTTCTGCCATGATGGTGAGTGTTATTGAAAACGGAGTAGCAGGACTTGCACGCGTCCCTGGCTACTACTTGGCAGGTAAAACCGGTACAGCGCAGGTTGCAGATGAAACCGGGCGATATTCGCAAGACAAAAAGATCATTACGTTTGCAGGATTTGGCCCTGTACCCGATCCGCAATTTTCAATACTGATTAAACTTGATAACCCCTATGGGCTTTCATTTGCGTCTGGTACGGCAGCGCCCATGTTTCATATTGTTGCGCAGAAGCTTCTAACCTATTACCAAGTTCCGCCATCGTACGATGCTGCAAGCAAGCAGCCAAAGTTCACCGTCCCATAGCGTTATCCCCTCGCCCCTGATGGGGAGTTAGAGGGGGTGGGAGTTTCGCTGTATACTATTTTTATGCCAAGTTTTTCAGAGCGAGTCGCCCTATTTCGCATTCAGCAGTATCTCGCCAAATACCGTCCGTATGTAGTGATGGTGGCGGGTACGTATGGCCGTACACTTGCCACGCAGGCGCTGTACCATGCAATTGCGCGCCATAGGCATGCTCGAATAGGGTTTGGGATAGAGAAAAAGATTGGCCTGCTGCGAACTCTTGTCGGAAGTAAAATGAGAGAAATAGCAGAAATAGAACCAGATACCATTATGGGCGAGGTTCCGTTGGTGCGTCCGGAGTATGCGCCAAATATTGCAGGCAACATATTGCCTAGGTTGCTTATATTGTCGCATATAGGAGCAGAGCACATAGATCTATTTGGTTCAAAAGATATGGTTGCGCACGAATATCTTGCCGTTGCAAACACCTTGCAGGCGGATGCGGCAGTTGTGTTGAATGCGGATGAGGAGCATCTGTTGGAATTACGAGAGCATATTAATCATCCAGTTATTACGTACGGTATGCATCCAGATGCGGATATCCGGTTAACGCGAGCGAAGCGTATGCAGGGTATCTTTGCAGAATTCATAGTCCACAATGTGCGCTACGAGGCTCATTTCCCACACCTAGTATCTAAGCAACATGTTGCGGGTATGCTCGCGGGTATTGCGGGTGCTCATGCTATGGGAATTGATATACAAGATGCAATTGCGGGGCTGCGAAACCTGACGCCACCGCACGGATCGTTCTCGACACTTCCTGGTATAAAGAGTTCGCGAGTTATCGATGATACTGCGGACGTGTGCCCTGAAAAATTAGGGTCTTCATTAAAATCGTTCAGTTTGTTTGATCCGGATTCAAGAAAATTTATTGTGCTTGGGGATATGGACAATCTCTCGCAGTATGCAATTAAATCTCATGAAGAGCTGGGGAAGCAAGCCGCAACCGTTGCGCCTATTCTTATATTTGTAGGAGATATGATGCGCCATGCGCAGGCAGCAGCACTCAAAACTGGAACCAAAATAGATACGCATCATTTTGTAACAAGTGCTGATGCAGCAGCTTGGCTACCAGATCATATTCGACAAAACGACGTTGTGTATATTACCGGAGGCAAGAATATGGAAATGGCAAAGATAGTGAAAGCATTGTCATTCCGGGCTTGACGTAAGAAAAAGAACCCTTATCGCAACTCTCAATGTGAGAGCGGGGTTCTTACGGTATGGCTACATTTTCTCTTGAGCTGCTTTCGCCATGAGTTCCGACCAGTAGTCGGGGAATTGGTCTATCACGCAAAGGCGTAATGTCGAAAGAGCAACGGGGTTGAGACAAAGTCGCACCAACTCGTGGTCAGGGAGGCATCCAAATCCGTGTTCCAGAATGTCTGGAAGCAACGCGTCGGTGTCCACTGTCGTGTATGGTGCTTCGCTATGTACCACTGTTTGGAGTGTTCGCAGGTAAGCTTCAATTTGTTTCCTGCTAATGATTGCAGATTCCATCCGGCCAATCACCGTTTCTCGCAAAGGGCCAATTTCAGCCCTGCCATACATTTGTCGATCAGCTTCCTCCAGAATCGTAATGAGTTGGAGGTAGTCAGTATCTTCTCTCACAGCTATTCTCCTCTCGTTTAAACGTAGAAAGGTTTGCATAGCAAACACCTATTTAGGGCGCATTATTTCTATAGCATATAATCTATAAAAACGCAAATATAATACTTGACAATATAAAAAATAGTGCTAAAATCGTAAGTTGTGGCTTGTTTTGAGCGTTCTTAGGCAATTTACCCCTATTTTGGAGAAAACCATGAAAGAGTTCGATGCTGGCACCTTGGCGAACGGACGTACTTTTGGCGACGAGAATTACTATTTTCTTGTTGCCGGAGAAGACGTCAAAGGACAAACGTTCTCGTTTGTGACGCGTGGCAAAGGCAAGCAAAACGCCGCGACGCGGATCCCGATTCGGATTCGCATTAGTGATTACGATAAACGGCAGAAGTTTCAACAACTTCGGCGTGGGCCCAATGTCTATAAAAACGATAGTAAGGATCCCAATGCAGAATTTATGGCCCTAATTCAACTAATGGCAGATGCTGGTTGCTGGATCGATGATCTTAAGTTGCTGTATGTTGTGATGCCTCGATACGGTAATATCGTATCTGGTCTCGAAGCAGATGCGCCAGGTGGAACCGCAAATTTGGGCGAAACTCGTGTGCAAGTTGCTGATCGAGAATTCGATGAAGAGGCTGATCTTTCGGTTTTGGCGGTGTATCAGCCGTTCCCATCATGGCTACAGTTTTCTTCTGGTTCGTACGACGAGGTGCAGAATATTAGTTTTGCCCTTGTTGAAGGTAAGCCAACCAAGCTTGTTGAAGGCGCCATTGAGTGGGGTAGTGTTTCGCTCTCGGAGTTCGATAGGTGGGTGAAGGATCGCAACGATCCATCGCAGTACTTATCCGATACAACAAAATTTGTTCCCATGGATGGTAAGGTCGTACTTGCTACGATGTGGTTAAAGAATAGTCTGTCGGGAATTTTGTGGTAGCTGGTGTAACCGGCGGGGTTGGATTTTTTCCAATCTCGACCGGTTCTTTTTTAATATGTGACTTGTAGCTCCAAGGGGAATCGAACCCCTATTTTAGCCTTGAGAAGGCCATGTCCTAGCCGTTAGACGATGGAGCCATGTACAAGATTTATAAATTGTTTTGCATAAAATGGCAACTTTCAGGTACTTTGATATGAAGTCTTTTGAGGCCAATGTGGCTACAAATCAGGCTTTGTTCTTGAACAATCATTAGTATTCTGAAAGGAATTTGGAGCCATGCGAGATATTCAGGCACTCATGAAGCGGTTTCATAATGACCCACTTGGGCTTCTTCAAAAGCTCGGTGGGTGCTATCTTCGTCCACCCGGCGGCCCATTAGTTGGATACGCGGGTACATACGACGATGAAGCAGGTGTTCCCAAAAACTACGTTGGTGAGCTCTATGCAAATTTCGCGATGGCAGAGCAATGGCCGTCGGTCATGGATATGTGGGCTCGCTATCTTTGTTTTAAGGATGCGCGTGCAATTAATGATGTTAACGTGTTTCTTGGCGCACCAGAAGGAGGCAAGGCGCTTGCTGATAAGCTCGCAATGTGCAACTCCCGCCAATACGTCTACCCCGACACAAAGGAGACTCCTGTTATTGGGGGACGACCCAAAAAGGAATTTGTTTGGGGTTGTCACAAACTGGAGGAAGGACAGAAGGTCGCAATTGTGGAAGACGTTGCGAATAACTTTAGCACAACCGAGAAGCTCATTCAGCTCGTTCTGGATGCCGGTTGCGATCCGGTTGTACTGATTTGTTTATTGAACCGTTCTCCAAACGTGGACGATCTGTTCGAGTCGAGTGCAGTTGGCGCAGTTCGAGTCGTCAGTCTTGTTCGCAAGCCGATGCCAGAATATCGGCAAGACGATGTCTATGTGGCTGATGACATTGTTAATGACAACATTGTTTGGAAGCCACGGAAAACGCCCGAGGACTGGCAGCGTCTTATGCAGGCAATGGCTGCAAGCTCCCAGTAATCTTCAGTTGAGATACAAACAATGCTCTTTGCGCTGACACCACCACGTCAGCGCTTTTTTATACAGTGGATATGTGATCTTCCCACCGCGTAAAAATGTGCTACACTTACGTATAGATGCTTTATTCGTACACCATAAATTTGAAGGAGGTGAGGGAATATGCTTAAAAATATGGCAATGCTATTTGGATGGGTTTTCTTGGTTGTTGGAGTTCTTGGATTCGTTCCTGGAATTACTACCGCCGATGGTCATCTATTAGGAATTTTCCATGTGAATGCTATGCATAATATTGTTCACATTGTATCTGGTCTTGCTGCACTGTACCTCGCAAGCAAAGGAGAAGAAGGTTCGCAAACGTTCTTCAAAGTGTTTGGGGTTATCTATGCACTAGTTGCTGTTCTTGGATTCTTCGCTGGAGACAACGACATCCTCGGATTCATTTCGAACAACATGGCAGACACATGGCTTCACGTTGTGATTGCAGTTGTAGCTCTCTACCTCGGATTCGGAACAAAGAAAGAGGGATCAGTGCAAACAGCGTAAGTTATTCAGAATACTAAGCACTCTTGCTGCAGCAAGAGTGCTTTTGTATAGTAAGAACATGTCACACACACTTCCAAAGCTAGCGTATGCATACGATGCACTTGAGCCATACATTGATGCCAAGACGATGGAGATTCATCACACCAAGCATCACCAAGCATATATAGACAAGCTAAATGCTGCTCTGGAAAAGTATCCAGAACTCGCAGAAAAATCAGCGGAAGATTTACTTACAAATCTTGAAGCAATTCCGGAAGATATTCGCACGGCAGTTCGTAATCATGGCGGAGGACATGCGAATCACAGCATGTTTTGGACAGTAATGTCTCCGAATGCTGGGGGTGAACCAAAAGGAGAAGTTTTAGATGCTATAACACAATCATTCGGAAGCCTTGAAGACTTTAAAAAAACGTTTGCAGACGCAGCGACCGGAAGATTCGGCAGTGGGTGGGTATGGCTCGTGAAGCACGGCGAGAAATTGGAAATAATGAGCACTGCAAATCAAGACTCGCCTTTATCAGAAGGCAAAACACCGATTTTAGGATTAGATGTATGGGAACATGCCTACTATCTCAAGTATCAGAGCAAGCGACCAGACTACGTAACCGCTTTTTGGAATGTGGTGAATTGGGAAGAGGTGACAAGGCGTTACTTGGCCTAGGTATACTTCGCGAGGATAAATACACAAATCGCAGATACTGCAATAGGGCTTACGAGCCCTGTAATGTACCAATCCCAATACTTTGCACGACGCTCATCCCAATGAAAGAAGCGATGAATCTTATGCAGAGGCGCAAATACGCTGTATTCCTCAAGGGGGGAGAGTATGTCCGTGAGCAGTGCTGTAATTGCGCCAATAAAGATGTTGGCATTGGTATTCTTTACCAGGAAGAGGGAGATGATAAAGGCAAATACTAGGACCACGTCTACGCTCAACCCAATTTTTTGGATAACCGTATATGGCCGTTCCTTTGCAGCAAATGTTGCGGGGTCTATATGGGGAATGAAGTCGAGCAGGTAGTGAGAAAAAAAGGCCACAATCATCATGACAAAGGTATTCGGGATGAGTGCTCCGATTGCTGCTCCTGCAAGAAGATGAACTATACCAGGCATAGGTTAATGATACATCAAAATTGACCGTGCCTGCTGCACATCTTGGGTAATCGCATCAACAAGTGCCTTGGTTGATGCAAACTTTTTCACATCTCGAATTTTCTCAATAGGAGTAAAATGGATTTTCTCCCCATATAAATCTCTGGGTGCAAAATTGATAATGTGCAGCTCTACTGATGGCGCAGCGCCTTCAAACGAAGGCCGTGGCCCAACATGCAGTGCTCCTGCATATGACGTAGGATCGTCTGCGATCATTGCGCGAACAGCATAGATGCCTTCTTTGGGCATTTGAGAATGTTCATCCAGCGCAATATTTGCAGTAGGGAAGCCGAGTGCGGTACCTCGTTTGTCTCCTTGTAGTACTGTTCCTGAAAGCCAATGCGCAGTATTTGTATGATCTGTCTCCATATTCACCAAATCCCCAACGTTTATTGCGCCAAATGTTGTGTGTTCAAGTGTGTACGGCATGAGGGAAACCGTGAATGTATCGTTCGTAACATCAACGATGGTTAGGCTAACGCCGTCTAAAGCAACAGAACCTTTTGGGGTAATGCGTGATAAAAACTCTTTGGGGGGCTGAAGCGTCATGATCCGATCATTACCATGCGAAGCAATATCGGTAATTGCGCACGGCGTATCTACGTGCCCCTGAACAATATGCCCATCGAGCCGGTCGCCGACTTTTGCCGGGAGCTCAAGGTTTACTTGGGAGCCGGTTTGTAATAATCCGATCGTTGTTTTTACAATCGTTTCTGCCATCAGGCGGCAGGTCCATATAGTATCGGTGTGTGATAGCACGGTGAGGCACACGCCGTTTACCGCAACGCTATCACCTTCATTGAGATTTTGAGAAAAAGGCGCATTAATTTCCAGCATAATACTGCCATCAGGTTCTGCATGGCTTGTTTCAAGCGTTCCTAAGTGTCGGATAATCCCAGTAAACATAAGATTATATATACGGTATAGTATGGAAATGGATATACCAAATAGTGTTCTTATTGTTCTAGTAGTTGTAATAGGTGCGGTTGTTGCATATTTTTTCATGCGAAAAAATGGCTCCAATTCTTCCGAAATGGAAGAAAAGCTCTTTGCCCATATGGATCGAATGCAGGCTCTCATAGACCAGCGTCTTTCTGAAAACGTGCGTGCCGTTAGTGGGGCAGAGCAATCTATTCGATCCGTAAGTCATGGGCTAGGGAAGCTAGAACAGGCGACTGCAACACTGCAAAAAACAGGAAACGAAATAGTCTCGTTTCAAAATATGTTAAAGGCACCCAAGATTCGAGGGAGCTTTGGAGAAGTGTTGCTGGGTAACTTACTCGCAGATGTGCTTCCACAAGATAGGTATGAATTGCAGTATCCGTTTGCAGAAGGGCGCGAGATTGCAGATTCTATAATCCGTTTGCAAGACGGATATATTGTTGCAATTGATGCAAAGTTTCCGTTTGCAAATTACGAAGCATTCATGAACGAGAAAGACGAAGATGAAAAAGCAGCGATTCGCCGTATCTTCATTCGCGACGTGAAAAAACATATCTCCGACATTGCCCGCAAATACATTTCTTCAAACGAAAAAACATTAGACTACGCTTTTATGTATATCCCCATTGAAGGCGTGTACTACGAAACCATGGTGCGAGACCAAGATGGCGATTCGCTATGGGAGTTTTGTTTAGCTAATAAAGTGGTGCCAGTATCACCAAATAGTTTCTTAGCATATTTGCAGACTGTACTGATTGGACTGAGAGGAATGAAAGTGGAGCAGCAAACTAAAGAGATCTTGGAGTATATAGGACAGCTTCGCCAAGACTTTGGAAAGTTCTCAGAAGATTTCTTAACAGTAGGCAAGCACTTAGGGAATGCGAAAACGAAGTATGAAGAATCTACCAGGCGTTTGGACAAGTTTTCGAATAGGTTTGAACAGATAGACAGTGGGGAAGATCAGCCGCGGCTGACTTCCTAGCTTGTAGCTTCGTTAGCTGCATTAGCTTGTAGGCGAACGTGTATTTCTCCCCCTTAGATAAGGGGGAGTCCCGCCCCAAGGCGGGGTGGGGGTGGGTCGTCACGAATAGCGACCCCCTCTCGCTCCCCCTCATACGAGGGGGAGAAATACGCTAAGCAAAGTCTTATTATTACTTATTTTCCCACTTGGTATTGACAAAGTCGTAATATAGGAGTATGATGTGGGTATTCAGTCACGCAAGTAGCACCTTCATCTCCGGTATTCGGCCAACGGATTCGCCGAACATATGATGCGCATATACCGGACAACACAACAAGCGGTACTCACATTTGGGTGCCGCTTTTTCTTTGCTAAAATTTCTCGCGCCTCCTCAACGCTTGGTGTTTTTAGCGTTTAACACCAAGCGTTTTCCCGGCGCTTCTACAAGCTAAGGAAGCTAGCGAAGCTAAGGCCTACTGCTCCTCGTACCGCCTAATCACTCCGCGGACAATCCCCTGGATAGAAATATTCTTTGCGTAAATTGGCTTCATCTTTTTATTCGCCGGTTGCAAACGGATGCGAGTTTTTTCTCGGTAGTATCTTTTTAGTGTTGCATTTTCGTTATCGAGCAGCGCTACTACCACGTCGCCATTCTTCGGATAAAAGTTGCGTTCGATAATAACATAGTCGCCACTTAAGATGCCGTCATCGATCATGGACTCACCACGCACCTGTAGTGCGTAGCAATTTAAATTCGGGAGCAGCTCGAGCGGAACGGTGATTTTTTCTTGTTGCTCTATTGCTTCAATGGGAGTGCCTGCCGCAATGATGCCGACTAATGGAAGCTCAATGCCTTTGGTAAAAATATTAGACTTTTCCGTAAGCTCTACGGAACGCATTTCTCCACCTTTAATTTTAAGATATCCCTTTTCTTTTAATTGCTGCACATGCGCATATGCAGTTGCGGGGGATTTGATTCCCATTGCCTTCATTACGTCCCTATAACTGGGCGCGTATTTGTGTTGTGCTAAAAATTCTCGGATTGCGTCTAACGCTTCGCTTTGTTTTTTTGAAAGGTCTGAAAGTGCCATACCCCCAAGTATACAGCAAACGAAAACCAAAATGGGGGACGTTTTCCACACGCCGCCTTGGCAACAGCTGTAAAGCAAGTATTATATGAGCTATGCGTATTGTATTAGATACTAATGTATTAATTGACGGCTTTCAGGATGATTTCTGTGCGGAAGCAAAGCTGATAGACGCCGTGCGGAGCGGAGAGCTGATGGCAGTAGCTACGCCGAAGGTGATGAAAGAGTATCGCCTCATCTTAGGCCGCTTAATTGCCGATAGGCAGTACCGTTCTCGTATTGAAGAGTTTTTGTCTATGTTGGAAGAAACTGAACCAGAATTCGTAGACGTAACCATTGATGATGAAGAAGATATGAAGTTCCTTGAGGCTGCTGTGGGCGGGGAAGCTGACGTGGTAGTTACGAGCGATCGGCACCTCTTGGATGCTGGGGAGGCGGATGGCGTGAGGATTATAACTCCGGAAGAAGCATGGAGGCGTGCGGAGGATGAAATGGGCGGGCAGCAGGAATGGCAAGGAATTGTACAAGGCTGGGGACTTTCTGCTCATGATGACGATACAGAAGAATAGGGTTGTGAGAATCCGGTTTGTGCATCGAATAGTATGTGCGCTTCTTCTCGTTGGTCTAATGCCGGTATGGGTAAAAGCTCAAACCACCGATGCTGAAATTGCGGATAAGCAACAGGAGATTGCCGAGATTACTGAAAAGATAGCGGAGCTGGATGCAAAACGGGCAAATACTGCAGCAGAAGCTGATGCTATTGCAATTGCGCTGGAACGTCTCAAATCCACATTACGAAAAGCAGAGCTTGAGCTTGAGAAAACAACGGTTGCCGTAAAGCGCGTGCAGCTGGATCAAAAGCAGACACAGCAAGCCGCAGAAGAAGTGACGCAAAGCATCTCAGAAAAACGTACGCAATTGATGTCGCTTCTGCGGCAGCTGTATTCGTTTGAGCAAGAATCGTTTGTGCGGCTTCTCTTTGATTCACAAAGTCTAAGCGATGTGCTCTTGCAGCGAAATGCCTACCAAATACTCCAAGAACGAGCAGTGAAGGTGATCACCGATATGCATGCTGAAGAGAAGAAGCTGGAGGAGCAGAAAGCAAAGCTGGAAGAGCAAGAAGGGGATTTGGGAGAACTGCAAACGCTCTTGAGCGCTCAGAAGCAAGAGCTTGCATCCCAAAAAACTCAGCAAAATCAATTTTTGCAAGAAAAGAAAGAAAAGCAGGCCAAGTTTGAACAGCTTATTGTAGAGGCGCAGGCCGCACGAGAAGAAATTAACCAGCAGATCTTTACCCTAGAAAGCGGGAGGGTAAAAGTTTCTCTTAAAACAGCAGTAGACATGGCAAAGTTTGCAGGATCTGTAACCGGTGTGCGCCCCGCTATTATAATGGCGGTACTCAAGATAGAAACAGGAGTAGGAACAAACTTGGGCCGAGGAGTATTTCCGGATAACATACCTCTAGTAAAAAATAGGGATGCATTTTTACGCATTACGAAGAAATTGGGATTGGACCCGTACGCTACGCCAATTTCTCGCAGTGGTGCTATGGGTCCTGCTCAAATTATGCCTACAACATGGGAGGGGATGGAGCCACGTATTGCTCAGCTCATGAAAAAACCATTAGTAAATCCTTATGAGTTATCCGATGCGTTTGTGGCAACTGCAGTGTTCTTGGCAGACAAGGGTGCAACCACCCCTGTAAAAGAAGCCGAGGCTTTGCAGCGGTACGTAGGGGGTAAATATTGGGAGAGTCAATCGTGGTATAGTGCAAAGGTTATGGCAGTGGCAAAAGAATATGAACAGCAGGGCCTTTAATGCGCGGAATATATTCTTTGCAAGCGTTGCTTGTAATCTTGTGCTCTGGATTATCGTCTTAGCGACATTTCCAAAAGATTCTCCTACAGCGATTTTGCACTATACAGCAGGTATAGGAGTTGATTTTATTGGTGACGGGTGGCAAATCGTTACACTGCCTGGTATTGGCACACTTTTGCTCGTCGTCAACATTGTTCTTGCACGTTTTGTTGAGAAAACAAGCCCGCTGGCATTCTGGATCCTTTGGGGGAGTGTGCCGGTGCTTGAGTGCGTGTTGCTTGCAACATACGGTATATTGCTTACGCTCAATACATGATTACTCTCGAAATTAACCCGGAAGCGATCCGGAGGCGCATATGGGAAATTATTCCAGGCCTCTTATCGTGGTCATCACTCGTGATTTTAACCATTCTTGCACTTACGGCTTCCTTTTGGATTGCAATATTTGTGATCGCATACGATGTATATATTTTGATCCGTATTGTATATATGTCGGTTCATTTATTGTATGCATATAGGCGGCTCAAAGAATATAGGACGGTGAATTGGATACAAAAGCTGAACGAAGAGAAGTCTGAAATTAATTGGAACAGTGTGCACCATATCATTGTGATCCCAACGTACGATGAATCTATTCATGTGTTGCGGACGTCTATTGCATCTTTGGCTGCGGCGGATTACCCAAAAGAACGCATGCATGTAGTGATTGGTTTTGAGGAACGTGCAGGAGAGGCTGCAAAAAATCGTGCAAAAAAATTGAGTAAAGAATTTACGTCATTGTTTGGTACCTTCCTCACTGCGTTCCATCCGGACGGTATTCCAGGAGAAAAGCGTGTAAAAAGTGCGAATGCCACGTGGGCCATTCAGCGCATAGAGGAGGTACTGGAGAGTAAAAAAATTCCTGAAGACATGGTGCTGGTTAGCAACTTCGATAGCGACACCGTTGCCCCACCTGAATACTTTTCGTATCTAACCTACGTATTCTCTATGACTCCTGATAGATACCGTGCCAGTTACCAACCAATCCCAGTGTATAACAATAATCTTTGGGATGCACCATCATTTTCGCGCGTGGTTGCTATGGGGTCTACGTTTTGGCAGATGATTGAATCTACACGCCCTGAACGATTGGTAACATTTTCAAGCCATTCCATGACGCTCAAAGTCCTCAAAGATGTGGGGTATTGGCATCGCAATGTAATCTCGGAAGATTCAAGAATATTCTGGCAGTGCTTACTTAAGTACAACGGTAATTATAGGGCAATTCCGCTCTATACGACTGTTTCTATGGATGCGGCGCTAGCTCCAACGTGGTGGCAGACGCTGAAGAATCAATACAAACAAAAGCGCCGATGGGCGTGGGGGATAGAGAACTTCCCATATTTAGTAGAGGGTTTTATTCAAAACAAAAAAATCCCCCTACAAACAAAAGCAACCTATTTGTTTCGAACACTGGAAGGGCATTATTCATGGGCAACGGCGCCCATTATTGTTGCTGTATTAGGTTGGCTTCCTGTTCTTTTTGGCGATTCGAGTTTCCATCAAACATTCTTGTCGTACAGCTTGCCGTTCATTACGCGGACGTTGATGACGATTGCTATGTCTGGGCTTGTGATCTCCGCAACGCTCACGATTTTATTATTGCCCAAGCGCCCCGGGCATTATAGCCCGTTTCGATACGCCCTTATTATTGTGCAGTGGGCACTTGTGCCTATCATTGCTACCGTCTTATCTGCATTCCCTGCATTAGATTCTGAAACGCGCCTTATGCTCGGGCGAGACTTAAACTTTAACGTGATGCAAAAGAGTCGCAAACACGTAACGGCACACGGAGTAGAAGTTGTATGATGTTAGATTTTGCAATTGTACAAACGTGGCATCTTGGTGCGATGCTGGCGATGTTTGTTATAACGTACGGGTTGTTGCACATACTGATTGCTCGTAAGCCGGTTTCCTGGCGCGTACATACAACAGGAAAGCCAATCTATTATGCAGGGTGGATACTTGCGATTGCTATAACAATTCCAGCAGCTATCTTTTTACAGGATATGTCGCTTGCAGTTGGCCTCTTGGGAGCAGTGTTTATTATTGGTATTGTTGGCAGGCTGGACGAAGAAAGAAAGCTGTCTGCACGACGTCAATTATTTTGGCAAATGATTATAGCTGCGTGGGCGGTATGGTGGGGGTGGAGTATTTTGCATATCACAAATCCGTTTGGGGAAGGCGTGCTTGTGCTTCCTGCGATGATCGGAAGTGTAGCTGCCTTCATCTGGTTTATTGTTGTGATGAACGCAATGAATTTTCTGGATGGCACTGACGGGCTTGCGTCACTGGTTGCCCTTATTACATGCGTGGCCCTTGTAGGGGTGAGTTTGCTGCCAGAAACCCAAGATGCCCGAACGCTTCTGTTGGCCCTTATTGCAGCCGGTGGCATAGGTGCGTTTTTCCTTTGGAATGCTCCAAGCGCCAGGGTGTATTTAGGAACAAGTGGAAGTTGGTTTTTAGGATTGATATTAGGGATGATTGCCATTATTGGCGGCGGAAAAATTGCAACAGTACTTATTGTATTGGCGTTGCCGCTTATTGATGCGTTGTTTGTAATTGTGCACCGCATTGCATCGGGTAAACCACCCTGGGTAGGCGATACGAAGCGTCATTTGCATCACAAGCTCCGCGATGCAGGTGTTTCTCGGTGGGGGATACTGGCATTGGCGGGAATACTCACCGCGGTCTTGGGATACGTGGGGGTTGCGGCGCCAACGCATATAAAAATCATTGTGCTTGCAGTTGCATTGGTACTATTTTTTGTAACGCGGTTTAAAACGATGAGGGTATGAACAATATAAGAAGAGGCGAGAGTTCCCCTCTCCCGTTCTGGGAGAGGGAGGGGGTGAGGGGCTCGCGCGTCGCAACTACACCCCTCATCCGCGCTTTGCACAAAGGCAAAGCTAACCTTCTCCCAAAACAGGAGAAGGGATCGACGACTCTCTACGTAGTATTTGCAATACTTATTGCATCTTTGACTGCGTTTCTATTTTTCTACAATCGTCCCTGCGCAAATTTTGATGAAGCAACATTGCAGATGCCAACGCAAGCAATTTCTCTTGCAATGATGGAAACACAAGAAAAACAAGCACGCGGGCTTGGAGGATGCGGGTATATTCCTAAAAAATCAGGCATGTACTTTCCGTTTAACCCACCTCAGGCAACCGTATTCTGGATGAAGGATATGCTCATACCGATAGATATAATCTGGATAAAAAATGGGGTAGTAGTTGGCGTTGAACACAATGTTTTAAATGAAACCAAAGATACGCCAGATAGCAGCCTGAAAACATACCCAAGCCCAGGTGAAGTAGACGCAGTACTTGAAGTTGCTGCCGGCAAAGCAGCGGACTATGGGCTTGCTGAAGGCGTTCGGGTGCAGTTGACTAAATAAAACCACCCCTTACGGGGCGGAAATACCTATCGCTCGCGCGAGACCCTCCATGAAGGTAGGATTTCGGCGTTTTTTGGTTGTAGCTGTAGTATACGAATACAATCCTTGACGTCAAGAGTGTTATCTGTAACAATGACTTTTATCTATGAAAACAGCTGTAATTAAAGTACTTGGCAAGCAATATGTGGTTCATGAGGGCGATAAGCTCACTGTTGACCATATGCAAGGCGAGGAAGGCTCGAAGGTTGAATTTGTTGAAGTCTTATTGTCTGCAACGGACGAAGATGTGCAAATCGGAATGCCTCTAGTAGAAGGTGTAAAAGTTGAAGCTGAAATTGTTCTGCAAGGCCGCCACAAGAAAGTTACTGGTGTGAAAATGAAAGCAAAGAAACGCAATATGCACTATTTTGGTCATAAGCAACACATGACCGTCGTGCAGATCGGCAAGATTACAGCGAAGTGACCCGCAGGTCATCCTCGGGCTTGACCCGGGGATCCACGTTTTAAAGCGACAAAATATCTGAATATAAATCTTTCCACTCAGAATTTTCTTTTTCGATAAGTCTTATTTTCCAAGCGCGGTTCCACTTTTTGAGCTGTTTTTCTCTTGTAATTCCGCTATTGATATCTGGGGTTGATTCGAAATACACCAGCTTACCTACGCCATATTTGTTTGTGAAGCCCGGATTAAGCTTGTGTTTATGCTGGTGAACTCTTCGTACTAAATTATTCGTCACACCA
The DNA here is from genome assembly GCA_001817055.1 of Candidatus Andersenbacteria bacterium RIFCSPHIGHO2_02_FULL_45_11. Lineage (GTDB taxonomy): Bacteria > Patescibacteriota > Andersenbacteria > UBA10190 > UBA10190 > HO2-45-11b. The sequence goes on along the minus strand of MHHP01000029.1, from coordinate 2,648 downwards.
ATGTAGAGTGTCCCATTCTTTTTGGTTGCGAGAATGTATACATAGTAGTCCACACTTTTAGTATATGTGGATTCCCGCCTTCGCGGGAATGACGGTTATTACATCTTCGTTCGTCCAGAAAAAGCCGCGGTAAGCGTTAACGCATCTGCAAATTCAATATCTCCTCCCGTAGGGAGTCCACGGGCTAATCTGGTTACTGACGCATCGGTATTTTTCAAATACGAAATAATATGCCGCGTGGTAGCTTCGCCTTCCATGTTGTGCTCTAGCGCAATAATAACTTCAGTAATAAAAGAATCTTGAACGCGTTTAATAAGCTCGTTCAACGTGAGCTGTTCTGCGCCCACGCCTTCCATGGGCGAGAGAACGCCACCAAGTACGTGATAGAGGCCACGATACGTTCCTGTGCGTTCGATTGCTTCTACATCGAGCGGATCTTCAACAACACATAATATATTTTGAGTTCTCGTAGTATCTTTGCAAATGGCACACATTGCTTCATCTGCCAAGGAAAAACATACCGAACACGTTTGTACCCGATCGTGTAGCGTCGCAATTGTTTCCGCTAAGCGGGATGTAATACCGCGTTGTTGGCGCAATAAGTGTAATGCTAGCCGCTGTGCCGTCTTGGGGCCAATACCAGGAAGGCGAGTTAATTCTACTGATAGCTCGCGAACTGCCTTTGGAAGTACTGCGGACATACTGTACTTATGCGGCTACTTTCATTGGTGTTTGCACGGACTCTTCCATATGGAATGTTTCAATTTCCGCATAGCTCACATGCTGGGTATTAAATTGAAGAGGAATTTCTCCTGTGGGGCCGTTACGATGCTTTTCAATTAACAAATCCACTTCCATGATTTCTGGCCGCTCTTCACCCTCCCAAGGCTGCCGATGCAAGAACATTACGATATCCGCATCTTGTTCGATGCTTCCGCTTTCACGTAAGTCTGAAAGTTTTGGCCGTTGGTCTGTGCGCATTTCAACGGCACGGGACAGCTGTGAGAGCGCAAGCACTGGCACGCTCAATTCAATCGCCAGTTTTTTTAATCCTCGAGAAATTGCTGATACTTCTTGCACACGGTTATCGGTATAGCGGCTGCTTTCCATGAGCTGGAGGTAATCAATAATAAGCAGATCAAGCCCATGTTCACTTTGTAATCTGCGTGCCATGGTACGCATACCCATAATGTTAGAAGATGCGTTGTCATCGATATAGAGTGTTGCCTGGGAAAGCTCACTAATAGCATCGCCCAATCGGATAAAGTCATCATCTCCGCCGCCCGTTGCAAGTTTGCCTGTGCGTAGCCTCCACAAGTCAACGTGCGCGTGTGCCGCAAGCATGCGGTCTACCAATTGGTCTTTTGACATTTCTAGGCTGAATATTCCAACCTTATGCCCAGCCAGTGCCGCATGGCGAGCAAAGTCCAACGCAAGCGTAGTTTTTCCAACGCTCGGGCGCGCAGCTAATATAACGAGATCTGATTTTTGCCAGCCCGCAAGCTTTTTATCGAGGCTGGGGAACCCTGTTGGCACGCCGCGCAATGAACCATCGCCTTTAGATAGCTTATCGATACGCACAAACGCTTCTTCCAGCGCATCGGAGATAGGCGTGAAGTGGTCTACGTGTAAGCCTTGAGATACTTCGAATAAGCGATGCTCCGCCTCGTCCATAACAGTTTCCACATCGTCTGATTCGTTAAAGCCCATTTCGGTAATGTCGGACGCAGCGGAAATTAGTCGGCGTCTCGTTGAACTTTTCTGAACTATCTTTGCGTAGTGAATAACGTTACCGGCAGTAGGGACTACGGTGGCTAGGTAGGTGACAGTATCTTTACCGCCAATATTTTTTAATTCTTTCTTCTCTTGTAAGCGGCTAATAACAGACAGTACGTCGATAGGCTCACTCTTTGCGTACAGTTCCATCATTGCTTCGTAAATAACCGCGTTGTTGTGATGATAGAAATCTTCTGGTGCTACAAAGTCAGCAATTTTTACAACAGCGTTCTTATCAATCAAAAGACTCCCGAGTACGGATTCTTCCGCCTCGGTATTATGGGGCACAACTCGGAGTTCTCCAGGCATACGTACGTATTACTATACTCTGCCCACGAGGCAGTGTAAGTGGAAAAGGTGTGGATTATGCAGTTTTTTGTATTCGTGGGCCGGTGGGGGTGTCTTCGATTGTGTAGCCTTGATTTTTAATGGCTTCACGAAGAGAATCGGCCAGAGCAAAGTCTTTTGAGCGTTTTGCTTCTTCGCGTTCTTGTACAAGCGAAGTAATAGATTCTGGAATGAGATGCACTGGTTGCTCTGCTTGGAGGGGTTCGATAACACCTAGAACTTTGTCCATTGCATACAGGGTAGACAACTTAGTTGCTGCCTGTTCGGTATTTCCGGAATCTAGTAATGCGTTTATTTCTTTGATTGTTTTCAAAAAGATTGCGAATGCTTGGGGTGTGTTGAGATCGTCGGCGAGGTAGTGCATAAAATCGACTTGCACCCCCTCCGACTCCCCCTTGAAAAGGGGGAGAGACGCGTTACCCCTCCCCTTTTCAAGGGGAGGCTGGGTGGGGTGGGAGATGCGCTGTAGTAGCCGCCTGATACTCTTCGCATGTCCTTGATATTCGTCTAGCAGTTCCCAAGAA
>MHHP01000028.1:22855-23126 GCA_001817055.1 Candidatus Andersenbacteria bacterium RIFCSPHIGHO2_02_FULL_45_11 | reverse complement strand
TTGTATTTTAATTAAACTGTCTGCTTGCAGTGATTTTATAATTTCTTGAGGACTATAATCTCGTTCGTCTTGGCGAAGTAAATCTTCTAAAAAATCTATAGCGATTGATACTGGCATACTTTGTCCTGATTGCGCCAGTACATGACGCAACAGCTTTGCTCTATACGATCTAAAGGATCCGGTGAACTTGCTTTGCTTATTGTAGTGCCTGCTTTTGCGATTGATTTTTTTATCTTTGAGTACCATTGCACCGTAATCAAATAGTGCCCAA